>CBDURV010000207.1:0-7007 GCA_965369495.1 uncultured bacterium | reverse complement strand
GTGGTTGCGCAGCACGAGCAGGTCGGCCAGCGCCTGCATCGGATGGAAGAGCGCCGATTCGAGCGAGATGACCGGCACGCTTGACGCCTCCGCGACGGCGCGCATGACCGAGTCGTGGCGGTTGGCCTCGTAGGGCAGCGAAAGGTCGGCGAACGAGCGCACGCCGATGCAGTCCACGACGCCGCTCAGGAACTTGCCGACCGCGTCGCGTACGTGCTCGGCGCGGTCGCCATCCATCACGGCGCCATCGACCGTTTCGAGGTTCCAGACGCCGCGGCCCACATCGTGCGTGACGCAGTGCGCGCCCAGCGATGCCGACGCGATTTCGAGTGCGGTGCGCGTGCGCAGCGACGGGTTGAAGAAGAGTCCGCAGACGAAGCGGCCGATGCGCGAGTCGGGAATGCCGTCGGCGTTGAACTCGGTGGCGAGGTCGAGCAGGTGCGACAACTCGGCGTCGCTCAGGTCCTCGAGCGAGAGGATGGAACGGCCCTTCATGAGATCTCCTCGCGAATAGCGGCGAGGCCGAAATCGAGTTCGGCCGGAGTGATATTGAGCGGCGGCATGAGGCGCAGCACGCGCGGGTCGCCGGGACAGCCGCCGACGAGTACGCCGTGCTTTTCGCGCAGCGTCGCGACGACTGCTTTGCCGGGACCTACGACTCCAAGCAAAGCGCCGCGGCCGAGGATCTCCGTGCCGGGCAGCGCGGCGCGGACGGTGCTTTCGATCGCTTGCGCGGCGACCGGGGCGTCCATGTCCTCGAGCACTTCCAGCGTTGTGTCGATGGCGGTCGCTGCGAGCGGTCCTCCGCCGAAGGTGGTGCCTTGATCGCCGTACTCGACCGTTTCGGCGACCGCGCCGCTCATCAACACGACGCCCGCGGGGAAGCCTGCGGCCACCGCCTTGGCGGTCGTGATGATGTCGGGTCGCACGCCGTACGCGTCGCCGAAAAACCACGCTCCGGTGCGCGCGGGCGCGGTTTGCACCTCGTCGAAAATGAGCAGCGCGCCGATTTCGTCGCAGCGGGTGCGCAGCGCATCGGCGAATTCACGCGTCATCATGCGCATACCGCCCATGGACTGGATCGGTTCGATGATGACGGCGCCCACGCCCTCGTCGGGCAGCGTGCCCCACGGCACGATCGAGTAGGCGCTCCCGGGCGGAATGATCGGATCCGCCTGTGCCTCGCGCGGCGCTACGGTGCTGGCCGCCAGCGCGCCCAGTGTGCGTCCGTGGAACCCGCCCTCGAACGCCATTACGCGCGTACGGCCGCTCGCCTTGCGCGCGATCTTGAGTGCCGTCTCGTTGGCTTCCGCTCCGGAGTTGCAGAAAAACGCGCGGCCACCTCCGGCGGACGCTGCAAATGGCGAAAGCCGCACGAGGCGTTCGGCGGCGCTGGCGCGGGCGGGCAGGTGCACCAGGTTGGAGTAGAACAACAGCTCCTTCGCCTGATGCGTGATCGCATCGACGATGGCGGGCGGGCAGTGGCCCAGCAGCGTGACCGCGTGGCCGCCATAGAGATCGAGGTACTCGCGCCCGTCGATGTCGTGCAGCCACGAGCCTTCGCCGCGCACCGCGACAATGCCGAGGCGCCGGTAGGTGGGCAACTCGTACCGGTCGGCGAGTGCGATGACCTCCTCGCGGTTCACGGGTTCGCCCCCGGGTAGAGCAGGCCGGTCGTTTCGGGCAGGCCCAGCATCAGGTTGAGGTTCTGGATCGCTTGGCCCGCCATGCCCTTGACGAGATTGTCGATGGCGGTGAGCACGACGACGCGCGCCCCGCGCCGGTGCACGGCGATGTCGCAGAAGTTGGTGCGTACGACGTGGCGCAGCGCCGGGGTGCCCTCGCGCATGCGCACGAAGGGTTCGTCACGGTAGCGCTCTTCGTAGAGTGCGGCGACATCGACTTCTTCCGGCACGCGCAGGTGCGCCACGCTGAAGATGCCGCGCGCGAACGAGCCGCTCTGCGGGATCATGGCGAAGTCGAAGCCGTTCGATTCCATGCGCCGCAGTTCGCGGACGACCTCCGGCTCATGCTGGTGGGTGAGCACCTTGTAGGCGCGCTGGTCCTGGACGCGTTCGGGGTGGTGCGTGCCCGCCCCGGCGTTGGCCCCCGACCCGGACGAACCGGTGGTCTGCGTCAGCGTGATGTCGTCGCGCAGCAGGCCGCGTTCGGCGAGCGGCGCGAGTGCCAGTAGGGCGCCGGTCGCGAAGCAGCCGGGATTGGCGATGTGGCGCGCGGCCGCGATCGCCTCCCGGTTGGTCTCGGTCAAGCCGTAGGCCCAGGCGTCGTCGGCGCGCCGGTCGCGGGAGAGATCGACAATGCGAAGACTGTCGAGCTTGTCGGCGAGTTCGGTCGCTGTGCCGTGCGGGACGGCCAAAAATGCCACTTCGATGTTGGACGCCAGCGCCGCATCGGGCGCGCTGAACTCGAGCCCGGAATAGAAGCCGGCGAGTTGCGGATGCACCGTTTCGACCGCGACGCCCGCCTGTTTGCGGCTGAATGCCGCCGCGACCTCCAGCTCGGGATGTTGCGCGATCAGCCGCAGTAGCTCCTGGCCGCCGTAGCCGGTGGCGCCATAGACCGCGACCGGAGTGCTCACTTCTTGAACGTCCGCTCTTCGACCGCGTCGGCCAGCTTCGCACCGTTCGTGCGCGCGTTGGCGGCCGTGATGTTGAGCTCGTCCTCGACGTAGCGCAGGCCCACCTCGTTGTCCGTCGCGGGACCCGCCATCACGCCCAGCACGAGTCCGAGCTCGTCTTCCATGATGCGCTTGGCGCCCCATGCCGCGACGAGGTCGTTGGCGGTAATCACGTGGCACTTGGCCGCGGCGCGAATCTCCTCGTCCTCGAGCAGTCCGCGCACACCGTAGCTGCCGATGATGCCGTCGCCCGTCTCCGCCACGACGACGTCGGCGCCGTTTTCGCAAAGACGGTTGAGCACGCCCTTGGCGACCGCGGGGAGATCGTCGCAGTCCGAGGTGCTGGGCACGCCGCAGTCGAGGAACGAAAGACCCTCGATGGCGCCGTGGTCCACCATGTCGAGCGTGTCGCGCAGGGCGGCGACGCCGGTCAGCTTGGCCGCGCCGACGCGGTAGCCGCGCTGCGTGAGGTGGAAGATGATCTCGGTCGCCGCGCGCGTCTTGCCGCTGTTCATGCAACTGCCGGAGATGAGCACCAGCGGCGCGTTCATGGTGAGCGAGTCGGCGGTCGGCAGCGCGCCGTCGCGGATATTGAGCGGGCGGCCGTCGCGCTGGACCGAGCCGATCACCTCGACCGCCAGGGGCTTGCCGACGTCCGCGTTGTACGAAATGCACTCGCCCAGCACGCCGCCCAGGTTGAGCACGTGAATGGTGTCGCCCGCCTTGATCGCCTCCGGTACGCGGCCGACGAATCCGCAGAGCGCCGCGCGCGAGCCGAGCGCGCCGACCAGCACGTCTCCCTTGGAGATATGCGCCATGCGGCCGGTGGTGAGTTCGAGGACGTCGTAGACGCGCTTTTCCTCGAGCGCACGCACGACGAGCACGTTGCCGGTCTTCGCCTCGACCATGCGGGCGTATTCGACTTCGGACTCGAGGTTCATGCGCGACACGACGGACGCGAGCTTGTGGGCGTGGATCTTCACTTCTGTCTCTCTTCCGCGAGGCGCGAGGGCAGGCCGTAAATGCGGGCGAAGCCGCGGGCGTCGGCGCCGCTCCAGAGGGCGGACTGCTCGCCGTAGGTCGCACCCTTGCGCACCAACGTGTGCGGCGAGCGCGCGCCAAGCACGTCGAATCCGCCGCGCCGCAGATGCACGCGCACGTCGCCGGTGACGAACTCCTGCGAGCTGTCGATAAGGCGCTCCAGATCGCGGCAGACCGGATCGAGGTAGAGCCCCTCGTGCAACAGGTCGCCGTAATACGCGGACGCCTGGTCCTTGAAGCTCGCCTGGCGCTTGGTGAGCACCAGCTTTTCGAGTTCGTGGTGGGCGCCGATGAGCAGCGTCGCCGCGGGCGCGACAAAACCGATGCGCCCCTTGATGCCGAGGATCGTTTCGCCCATGTGCACGCCGCGGCCGATGCCGAGCGGGCGCGCCAACGTGTCGAGGCGCGCCAGCAGCGCGAGCGGCGCCAGCTTGTTGCCGTCGATCGAGACGGGCAGGCCGCGTTCGTAGCCGATCACGATCACCCGTTCCGAGGCATCGGCGTCGAGCCTCGAGCCCGCCTCCTGGTACGCCTCTTCGGGAATCGTCTCCCACGGGTCGTGGGTTTCGCCGCCGCCCACGGTGGCGCCGACGAGGCCGGCGTTGACCGAGTACCTGGTGGTGCGCTCGGGAATCGCGACGCCCGCTTCGCGCAGCACGCGCGTGGATTCGGCGCGGGCGACCTGCTCGTCGCGCACGGGGGCGGCGACTTCGAGGTCGGGCGCGAGTGCCGCGAAAACGACGTCGAAGCGCACCTGGTCGTTACCGGCGGCCGTGCAGCCGTGGGCGAGGACCTGGGCGCCGTGTTTGCGCGCGGCGCGGACGAGTTCCTCCGCCTGCACGAAGCGCTCGGCGCCGACGGCGACCGGATAGACACGCCCGCGCAACACGTTGCCGCGAATCAGATAGGTGAAAAAGCGGTCGTAAACCGCCTGGCGGCCGTCGATCGTCTCGTGGGCGATGGCGCCGACCGCCTTGGCCCGCTCCTCGATCCGCTTGAGTTCGTTTGCCGAAAACCCGCCCGTGTCTACCGTTACGGTGACAACGTCATGCCCTGCGCGCTTGAGCGCGAGGACCGCGTACGAGGTGTCGAGACCTCCGGAGAAGGCAAGTGCGGCCAGGGACATCGCGAGCAGGCTCCATGGGTAAGAGGGGGAGAGTAGCACGCGTATTTGGGGTGGTAAACCATTCCTGCCGTCGTCCGATATACCTAGGGCGGAATCACATGATTGAGGCAGCAGGCTTAACCAAGATCTTCCACGACCCCAAGCGGGGCGGGGAGTTCCGGGCGGTGGATGACGTGTCATTCACCTGTCGGCCGGGCCGCATCTTCGGCCTGCTGGGACCCAACGGGGCGGGCAAGACGACCACCCTGCGGATCCTGTCCACCACGCTGGTGCCCACCGCGGGCAGCGCCTCGCTGGACGGCATCGACGTGGTGGCCGAACCGGCGCGCGCGCGCCAGCACCTCGGCTTTTGCACCGGCACGACCGGCATCTACGAACGGCTCACCCCGCGCGAGATGATCCGCTACTTCGGCCGCCTCTACGACCTCGACGACGCCGCCCTCGAGCAGCGCATCGAGGAGTTGCTCGACCTGCTCGACATGCGTTCGTTCGCGGACACGCCCAACGGCAAGCTGTCGGCGGGCATGCGGCAAAAGGTCTCGCTGGCGCGCACGATCGTCCACGACCCGCCGGTGCTCATCTTCGACGAACCGACCACGTCGCTCGACATTCTCGTCGCGCGCACCGTGACCGACTTCATCGCGTCGTGCCGCGAACTGGGCAAGACCGTGATCCTCTCCACCCACATCCTGGCGGAGATGGAAAAACTCTGCGACGACGTCGCCATTCTTCACAAGGGCCGCATCCTCGAGCAGGGGCCGGTCGACGAGGTCAAGCACCGCGCCGGCACCGACTCCATCGAGGACATCTTCTTTAGCCTGATCGACGCATGCGAAGCCGTACCGTCCGACTCATAGCGGCCAAGGAGCTGCTCGACACGGTGCGCGACCGCCGCACCCTGTTCGTGGCCTTCGTGCTGCCGCTGCTGCTCTACCCGGCGCTGCTGATCGGCATGACGCAGATCCTCTCCGCCACGCGCGCCAACCTCGAGGAGAAGAAGCAGAAGATCCTCATCGACGGCGGCGGATCGCTGGAGGAATTCACGGCGGCTCTGCGTGAAGAGAAGCTGGATCCGTTGCGTGTCGATGAGGTGGGGCGCGGGGAGGAGGTGCGCGCAGGCATCCAGGCGCTCGCGGCAGCGGAGGGCGACGAAGTCGACTTGGCGCGCGGCCGGCTCAGGCAGCTGCTGGTCGATACGAAGCTCGCAGCGGCACTCATCTGCGCCGATGACTTTGCCGCGGCGCTGGACGACGGACGCCGAGCCAATGCGGAGCTGGTCTCCAATCCCACCAACGAAGAGAGCCGCGCGGCCCACTTCAAGATCGTCACCGCGCTGAAGACGTTCACCGACGGCAAGGTCAAGGCGATGCTCGAACGGCATCCCGACGAGAAAGCGCGGCTGCTGTTCGCGCAAAAGCCCGTCAAGCTCGAACTGCGCGAGGTCGCCACCAAGAGCCAAAAGGGCGCCTATCGCTTCGCGCCCATGCTGGGCATGCTGATCGTGATCATGGCGCTCACGGGCGCGTTCTATCCCGCCGTCGATCTCGTCGCCGGCGAGAAGGAGCGCGGCACGATGGAGACGCTGCTGGTCGCGCCCGTCACGCGCCGCGAGATCGTGCTGGGCAAGTTCATGACGGTCTGGATCATCGCGATGGTCACGGCGCTGCTGAACCTGGCGATCATGGCGCTCACCTTCAGCAAGCTGGCCGGGGCCGCGGGCACCGGCAAGATCGAGTTCTCGATCTCGGCGGGCGCCGTCTTCGCCGCGACGCTGATCCTGATTCCCACCTCCGCGCTTTTCGGTGCGGTCGCGCTGGCGCTGAGTTCGTTCGCGACGTCGTACAAGGAGGGGCAGCACTACATGACGCCGCTCTTCCTGGTGGCGACGCCGCTGGCGATGGTGGGGCTGTTGCCCAATGTCGAGTTGGGCTATGGACTCGCGCTGGTGCCGGTCGCCAACGTCGTGCTGCTGGTCAAGGCGATGCTGCTGGGCGGCGAGTCGTTCGGTCCCGCGCTGGTCGGAATCGTCTCGACGTTCGTCTATGCGGCGATCGCGCTCAAGGTGACGGTCGAGATCTTCCGGCGCGAGTCGGTGCTGTTCCGCAGCGGCGCGGGCCAGAGCTACGACCCCAAGTCGATCAAGACCGCGCGCATGGGCGTGCCGCCCGAGAAGCAGGCGATGCTGTTGTTCTTCAGCGTCAT
>CBDURV010000206.1:0-7020 GCA_965369495.1 uncultured bacterium | reverse complement strand
GCACGATGACGCACTCCGACATCGCGGCGGACGAGCAGGCGCGCATGGGCATCACGCCCGCCATGGTGCGTATCTCGGTCGGCATCGAGCACCCCGAGGATGTGATCGAGGACCTGCGGCTGGCGCTCGCGGTCGTTTAGTCGCGCGCGCCGCGAACAGTCTCTAGAAACGCGATGAAGTCCGGGTCGTCGTGCAGCACCTGCAAGTGGTCGATGCGCTCGAAATCCTCGACTCCCTGCTCCCCGCCGCGGATACGGGTGAAGCGGCTCTCGTGCCGCATCGAGAAGGCGCGCCGCAGCGCCTCGACGGCCGCGCGCGCGTCCGCCGCCATCGACTGCTGGGAGGCACGCAGCGCGAGGAAGCGGGCCAGCCAGAGTTCGGCGGACGCGGTGTGGGGCCGATGCGCGAGCACGCGCTCGCAGTGGCGAATGGCCGCGTCGTACCGCTGCGTGCGCAGGAAATGCGGCACGCAGGCGACCAGTCCGCGCCAGCATACGGCGCGCTTCGCCTGCTCCTCGGCACGTTCGTCCAGTTCGTCCTCGTCTGCAAGGCCGAACTGCTTGAGCTCCTGGAACGAGAGCGGGCGCGCCGCGCGGGCGCGGGCCGCCGCGAGCAGATCGATGGGCCATCGCTCGATGCGCCCCACCGCGTCGGATATGTACACGCTCGAATCGTCCGGCGTGAAGTCGGCGACGCGCAGGTCAACGCGCAGCGAGGCCACGGGCGAAACGGTGCGGCCGCTCTCCATGTCGTGGATCCGGCCACTGCGCAGCGTGCGCGCCAGCAGAAAACGCCCGGAGCGCGACCACCTGAGGTCGATCGGGTTGAGCCGGAAGCCGGATAGAGTCGCGACGGGTTCTTCCGTGTTCAGGTCGAGAACGTAGGCGCGGCCGGTGACGGAGCTCGTTGCTAGTTGACCCGCGTGGCCGGGTCGCCAGACGGCGCGCATCGACCAGCCCGTGCGCCCACTCCACTGCCGCACCATCTCTCCCGTCGCGATTTCGTAGACCGTCTCGGAGCCGCGATCGCCGTCCGCCGTCGCGAGATAGCGATTGTCGGGGCTAATGCTCAGACGCCAGGCTCGCTCTACGTCGATGGTGCTGACGACGGCTCCCGACTCGACGTCGAAAACGCGGAGGGGCAGGTTACCTCCCACGGTCGCAAGCAGGGTGCCGTCGGGCGAGAAGGCCAGGCGGTGAAACGTGGACGGCACGCGCGTGATGAGGGAGCCGTCGAGACCCGAACGGATCTGGCAGCCGGCGGGTTCGCGGCCCGGCGGCCGAAAGGCGAAGCGTTCGCCGGACTCCGAGAAGCTGGCCGCGATCGCTCGTTCACCTGTGACTTCACACGTCCAGATCGTGGCGCCGGTTTCGAGCTCGACGAGTCGCACGCTGCGCACGTCGGAGCGATCCTGTTGCCGATGGCTCATGATCACGCGCCCGGAAGCCGTCGAGAGGGCATGCACGACCGCGGAAGCGGGAAGCGGCGTGAGCCAATTGTCGGTGACACGATGCGCGGCGGTCGCGCGCCAGATTCGGCCGGTCATGTCGGCCGAAGCGGTCGCAAGGCGCTTTCCGTCCGGTCGCCAGTGCGCGCGCAGGACGCGGTAGGAGTGTCCCTTGAGGTAGCCGTCGACTTCTTCGGTGTCGAGGTTCCAGATGACGCCCGATTGCTCGGGTCCGCCGAGTGCCGCGACACGCCGACCGGTGGGATCCGGCCACAGCTGCGTGTAGTTGTCCGCGAACTCGATTTCGCCGGTGGTCGCGCCCGTCGCGAGGTCGATGACGCGCAGTTGCCTGCGAATACTTCCCGCGTACCGACGACGGCGGCTGGCGATGATGCGCTTCCCGTCACCCGCCAGACGGGAGGCGCCAACATCGTCCAGGCGCGTCGTGATCGCGCCGGTAAGGAGCGAGCGGACGAATACCGGCGCCTGCTGTGAGTCCGAGCGCCCGAATCCGACCACGACGGACTCGCCGTCGTCGATGAGCTCGCACCACCCGGACCGCCCCGCAACCAGCCACTCCGGAGCGGGCCAGGAGTTGGCCGGGGCGTCCGTCGCCAGGCTGTGCAGGCGTGTCGAGCCGTCGGCGAACAGGACCACAATCGCGCTGCTGTCGTGCTTGAACGCGGAAGAAACGACGTTCGAATCGCGCGGCCACTGGAGCGAAGAGAGCCCTTCCTCCAAACCGAGGACATGCCACGAACCGGAGTGGCCGCGCACCCGCAGCCAGCGGCCGTCCGGCGAGAACTCGAGGTAGGGGACGAGGCCGGTCCGGGGCGCGGCATCGGGCGGTCGCTTGCCGGCACCAACAGGGATGCTGCGCGAGACCGCAAGCGAGTTCCGATCGCGGAATTCGATACGGTCCTCGTGGGCCGAGTAGCAGGCGAGCATCCGGCCACGCGGGTCGAATCGGATGTCAACAAGGCCGCGGTCGGCAACGCACTCGCGCAGCGGTTGGCCGGACTCGGCGTCCCATACGACGATCATGCGGTCCTCGCCCGCCGTGAATACTTCGCGACCGTCCGGCGAGTATGCGACCGACACGACGTATCCGTCATGCCGATCCGCGAGTGTCGCGACCTCCCGGTTGGCTGCAAGTGCGGTGTGCAGCGCCTTGGCGGAGTTTTCGCCCGGAGCGCGCAGGGCGGCTTCGATCCCCAGCAGTAGAGCCAGTGTCGGCTCGCGTGCGACGGCGACTGTCGCTTCCGCGGCGAGGCGCTGGCCCTCGGCGAGACGTCGCGCATCGCGCTCGCCGTCCGCGGCGCGTTCCGCCGACCGGCGCGCCCGCGACTCCTTCTGGGCAGCGATGAAAGCGTTTCCGCGCTCGCTCTCGATACTGCCGATCGCGTGGTAGTGCTGGGTGGTGAAGAACAGCGACCCCGCGATGGTCAGCACGATGATCGCGGAAAGCGCGTGTGCGAGCGCCCGGTTGCGACCGATCCACTTCTTGAGCGCGGCCACCTTGTCCGTCCGGTGGGCGCTGACGACACGGCCCTCCAGATAGTCGCGCAGGTCGTTCGCGAGCGCGGTCGAGTCTCCGTAGCGTTCGTCCGGATCCCTCGCCATCGCCTTCGCGACAATGGCGTTGAGTTCGGCCGAGGCATTGGGGGCGTCCGCGTCGAGCGGCACGGGCGGGCCCTGGTGCATCGCTGCGAAGAGCGCCAACACGCCCTTCTTGCGGACCTCATCGTACGGCGCGCGTCCCGCGACCAGGTTGTAGAGGCACGCGCCGAGGCTATAGACGTCCGAACTCGGACCGATTCGCTCGATGTCCCCGACCGCCTGCTCCGGAGGCATGTAGCACGGCGTTCCGATGGCCGAGCCGGCGACGGTGCCGGAGGCGTCGGCGGACGAGTCGTCGATCGGCTTGCCGAATTCGTCGGCCTCGGACTCCTCGACGTCGAGCCGCTTGGCGAGCCCCCAGTCCATGACGTAGACCGCGCCGAAGCCCCCGACCATGATGTTGGGCGGCTTGAGATCGCGATGGATCACGCCGCGCGAATGCGCGAACGCCACGGCTTCGCAGGCGCGCAGGATGACCTGAAGAACGCGAGTCCGAGGCCAATCCGCGTTGCCGGCCTTGTGTTGGGCGAGTACCTCATCCAGCGTCTGGCCCTCCACGCGCTTCATCGTGAAGAAGAGGCGCCGCTCCTCGTCGATGCCAAGCTCGTAGACGGGCACGATTCCGGGATGATCGAGGCGGGCCATGATGCGCGCCTCGCGCACGAAGCGGTGGACGGACGGGTCGAGCGGGCAGGTCGTGCCTTCGGGGCTCGCGCCCACCCCGGAATCCTGGTCGCGCATGAGCTTCATGGCGACCGTGCGCTCGAGACTCGCGTCGGTCACCTCCAGAACCCGGCCCATCGCGCCGGCGCCGATCTCGTCGCCGACAAAGTACCGGCGCGCCGCGTAGTGGTGGATCCCGCCGAGGCGCCCGGAGGATTCCGCCGACGCCTCGTCGACTGTCGCGATGTCCCTGTCCGCGAGAGTGGGAGCATCGGGACCCGTGGCCGCGTCGTGGATCCTGCGGACCAGATCGTCGAACGCGCGCGCGCCCTCGCCCGCGATGGCGGGGGCATCGGGCCGCGATGAATCGTCGCAATCGGCGTCGTAGATCTCGCGGACCAGGTCCTCGAACCCGTGGAAAATGGCTTGATAGGTACGGAGCCGACGCACCCGTCCCTTGTCACGATCGGTGCTCAGAATTGAGCGGAATTTCTGTTCAACGATCGATGAGTCCATACCGTACCCACCCCTATCGGAACGATTGCCTGTTAGGGGAAAGGTCCGGAACCCGGAAAATACTCCCGGGCTGTATCGGCTATGGCTGCCCTAGAAATAGCGCCGGAATCGCAGCGAGACGTTGACCAGCGCGATCAGGACCGGCACCTCCACGAGCGGTCCGATGACCGCCGCGAACGCCTCTCCGGAGTCGATACCGAAGACCGCGATGGCCACCGCGATCGCCAACTCGAAATTGTTGCTCGCGGCCGTGAACGCGATCGTCGCCGTCTTGGGATAGTCGGCGCCCATGCGTCGTCCCATCCAGAACGAAAGCAGGAACATCACCACGAAGTAGATGACGAGCGGGATCGCGATGCGCACCACGTCGAACGGGAGTTCCACGATCGTTTCGCCCTTGAGCGAGAACATCACGACGATCGTGAACAGCAGCGCGATCAGGGTGATCGGTGAGATGCGCGGAATGAACACCTGCTCGTACCAGTCGCGCCCCTTCCAGCGCAACATCACGAAACGGGTAAGCATCCCCGCGAAAAACGGGATGCCGAGATAGATCAGTACGCTCTTCGCGATCTGCCCGATGGTCACCGCCACCTCGACGCCCGGCAGGCCGAGCAGGGGCGGAAGAACGGTGATGAAGAACCAGGCGTAGACCGAGAAGAACAACACCTGGAAAATCGAGTTGAACGCGACGAGTCCGGCCGCGTACTCGCGATCGCCGTCGGCGAGGTCATTCCAAACGATGACCATCGCGATGCAGCGCGACAGGCCGATCATGATCAGGCCGGTCATGTACGCGGGCATGTCGTGCAGGAACACGATCGCGAGCACGAACATCAGGACCGGCCCGATGACCCAGTTCTGCAGCAGCGACAACCGCAGAAGACGCCAGTTCCGAAAGACGTCGCCCAACTCCTCGTAGCGCACCTTGGCCAGCGGCGGGTACATCATCAGGATCAGCCCGAACGCGATCGGCAGGTTGGTCGTGCCGACGCTGAACCGGTTGATCAGGTCTTCCACGCCGGGCACGAACCAGCCCAGCCCGACCCCCAACGCCATCGCGAGGAAGATCCAGAGCGTCAGGAAGCGATCCAGGAACGAGAGGCGTCGTGCGTTCGTGGAAATCATGGGGTCGCGCTACTTCTTGTCGTTGCGTCGCTCTTCCTGCAACTGGAAGAGGCGATACATCGTCACCGCGGCACTCATATCGCCCGAGCGCGCGCGGCCATCGATCTTGTCGTAGATGTCCTTGAGTGCGGTGACCCGGACGTCCGGCGCCTTCAGCTCATACATGAGTTGCGCGAGGTCGAGGGCGTTGGTGTTCGTACGCAGTTCGACCTTGGTCGCCTTCACGGTGTCATCGGGCGCCTGCGCCGAAGTGCGCTGCGCGAACGAACCAACAAGCAGTCCGGCGCTCAGCACCAGGAGAATGTAGGTGGGCTTCATTTCCGAAGGTTATCCGAGAGCGGGGGCGAAGTCCCTTGAACCTCCGCCTTGGGCTTTGGGCTCTGAGCTTTGCGAAACGACCAGATCGACCAAGCGCGAACGAACTGGCATGGGGCCTCGAGGGTCGTGGGGCCATCACTTCGACACCCGAGGCCCCATGCCAATACTGCGCGAGCGGCTGGACTGGTTGCGGCGCAAGGCTCAGAGCCCAAAGCCCAAAGCCGACTGCAACTAGAGCGTTTTGAGTTGTCGAATGGCGACCGCAAGCATGGCGAGATCGGGATTTCCGACCGCGCGCAACTCGCCCATGAGCTGATCGGTGCGGCGCACGGCGAGCGCGCGGTTGCGCGCCCACAGTTCGATGCGCACCCCGGCGCCCGCCTCCGCTTGGCCGTCCTCGATGATCTGCGACGTGAGCAGCGCCTGGACGCCGAAGACGTCATCGAGCACCGCGGAAACCGCCAGCTTGTCCCACGCCGTATCGCGCGGCAGGTGACCGGCCGCGCGGCGCATCCAGTCGAGGCCGAAGCGTTCGCCCATGGCGAAGTAGATCTCGGCCACCTCGCGCACGGTGCGCTTGTGCTCCGTCGCGACGCGCACGATGTCGCACGCGGGCTGCAGCCAGCCGAACTTCGCGATGGCCCCCGCGACCTCCGCGGGCGCGCCCTGCGACACGAAGAGATAGGCGTGGTCCTTGTAGAGCTCCAGTTCGGGCGCCGGCAGGAACTCCTCGAGGTGTTCGGTCACCTCGCGCACGCCCGGCTGGTACATCTCGATACTGGCGGCCGGGTCGATGTTCACGCCGTAGACGCTGAGCATCCATCCCGCGGTGCGTTCGAGGATGCGCCCGCACTCGGTGAGCAGCGCGGCCTGAAGCGACGCGGGTGCCTTGGAATCGAGCGACTCGATCGCCTTCCACTGGTCGCGCAGGTCGTGGATCTCGCGCGCCACCATGTAGGCGCGCGCCACGTCGCACGACTCGACGCCGGTCTTCGCGCACACCTCGCTGACGAAGGTGATACCGAGCCGGTTGACGATGTCGTTGGTGATGACCGTCGCGATGATCTCGCGGCGCAGCAGGTGGCTGCCGATCTGTTCCTGGTACTTCTTGCGCAGCGGCCGCGGGAAATAGTCCGCCAGATCCTCGTCCATGCACGGGTCGTCGGGCAGCGTGCTGTCCATGAGGTCGGCGAAGAGGTCGATCTTGGAGTAGGAGAGCAGGATCGCCAGCTCGGGACGCGTCAGGCCGCGGCCCGCCTTGACGCGATCGCGCAGCGTCTCGTCATCGGGCAGGAACTCCAGCTTGCGGTCAAGCCGGCCCTCCTTCT
>CBDURV010000205.1:0-7068 GCA_965369495.1 uncultured bacterium | reverse complement strand
ACATAACCATTGTAGAAATGAGCGTATGATGAGCAGGCAGATACCCGAAGAGATCATTCAGGAGATTCGTGACGCGGGGTACCGAGTCGATTACTGCGAAGCAGCAAGCAAGGGAACGGGCAAGGCGGATTTGTATGTCATTCGTGGGCTCCATCGGTCGCTCCGCCTGCACGGCCTCCTCAAGAACAAGCACATCCCCAAGGAATATCTTCGGGCTGACCACGCGACTCGACTCGCCCTCCTTCAAGGGCTCATGGATACCGATGGTTTCGTGGGGACTGAGAACCGGTCGTCCGTGTGCGAACTGACAACCACGCGAGAGCAACTCGCGAACGATGCGTACGAATTGGCGGTTAGCCTCGGGCTGTCAGTCCGAGTGACAAAGGGTCGGGCCATGCTGCGCGGCAAGGACTGCGGACCAAAGTGGCGATTGTTCTTCACGCCGCACATCCAGGTGTTCCGTCTACCGCGAAAGGTGCAGCGACTCACGCTGGACAAGCGGCCGACGCAGCGCCGACTGCGATTCGTCACCAGCGTGGAAAGGCTGCCAAGTCCTGTGCCGGTGCGCTGCATCGGCATCGACAGCGAAAGCCACCTCTATCTCGCTGGCAGGGGGATGATTCCAACACACAACACGACGGCCGCCTCGCTCGCGATTGCCTACACCGCACTGTTCCAGCCTTGGCGCCGGCGCGGTGACGTTGGCCCCGCCGATGAGCACCCGATCCTGGTGACGGCGCCGTCGATGCGGCAGACCAAGATCCTGGTTCGCGCGGCGCGCAACATCATCCGCGGCTCACGAATGGTGAACGAGTTGGTGGCCAACAACGTGATGGAGTTGGAGCTTCCCAACGGGTCACGCATTGTGGGTGTGGCCGCGCGCGAGGACACCATTCGTGGTCACCAAGCGCCACCGCTGGTGGTGATCGATGAGGCGAGCCGCGTGCCGGATGAAGTGTGGGACGCGATCACCCCCATGATGGCGACGGTCTCTGAGACGGTGCGGGTGTTCGCGCCGTCGACCCCGCATGGAGAGCGTGGTTGGTGGTGGGAGGCGTACGAGAACGGCGGCGATGAGTGGGGCCGGATCCAGCGCACCGCGCATGAGTGCCCGCGCATCACCAAGGAGTTCCTCGAGAGCGAGCGCCGGCGGATGCCACCGAACAAATTCGCCGAAGAGTACGAGACGTTGTTCGCGCCGGCCGAGTCGCAGCCGTTCCCGCCGCATCTACTCGACCGGATCTTCCAGTCGCCGGACGGCATCACGCCGATCGCCGTACCAGGACGGTCCCCGGCGATGGCGGAGAAAGAGGCGCACGAAGACGTGCCGACGCGGCAAGATACCCCAGACCCGAACGCCCCAGGGTGGCTACAGGAATTCGATTGGGAGAACCTGACATGACGCAACGCATCTACATCGGCTTGGACCTTGGCAAGATCCAGCACTACAGCGCGATGACCGTGGCGCGGCAGGAAGGCGATGTGGCCACCGGCACCGAGCGCCTCGTGATCCAACACGCCGAGCGCATGCGACCCGGTCTCCCCTATCACGGGGTCGTGGCGCGGGTCGCGAAGGTGGTGCGTGCGATCCTGCCCAAGCCGACCGCTGAAGAGAAGATGATGCGCACGATGGCGGGCATCAAGCGGCCACCGCGCGCCACCATCGATGTCGTCATGGACGCGACCGGAGTGGGCGAGCCCGTCGTTGAGATGTTCCAACTGGCGGACATGGAGGCCATCATCTGGCCGATCAAGATGATTGGCGAAGGCACGGTCCGATTCGATGAGGTCTCGATGCGCTGGCACGTGCCCAAGAACGACCTGATCGAAGACATCGAGATCCGAGCCAACGTGGAGCCCCCACGCCTCCTCATCCCGCCTGGCTTGGAGGCTGCCGACGCGCTCCGTGAGGAACTCGGGAAGATCCGCACGAAGATCCTCGAGCGCGGGGTGAAGTACGAGTACGAGCGCGAGGCGGGCGACGATGCTCGGTCACACGGAGACTTGGCGATCTCTCTGGCCCTGCTGTGCTGGTGCGCGACGCGGGGAGGGTCTGCGGGGGAGATCCGCCACGTGTGATTCGGGCTTTTTCCTGTTGACCGAGCCCAATCGCCGGGCGTACAGTCCAAGCCCTAGCCGATCGTGATGGCCTGAAGGACTTCCAATGACGAACGCATCGAACCTCGTGGAGCGCGCCCAGGAACTGGAGAAGGCGGCCAAGCGCCTCAAGAAGCTGGCGCGTGCGTGCGTGCAGGCGCCGACGCTCAAGGACGATGCCGTTGCGCAACGCGATGGCCTGGAGAATGCGCTGGCGAGCGCGCGCAGCGACGCCGCCGTTGCCATCTCCGAGTTGAACGACGCCAGCACGATCCTGGGCGATGCGATGCACGCGGCGAACGTTCCCGGCGCCGACTAGCCCACGCGGGCCTTCTTGCTACGCTTCAGCGTCGCGCGTCGCAGCGCGTCGCGAGAACGCAGACACCGAGATCCGTTCACGCTTGGCGGCTTCCTTGATCGCCTCTTCGTCCTCGGGCGTGACGTAGTAGGTGATCGCGCGGGTGGGCTTGCCGTTGACGCCCTCACGATTCGACGACGCCCCGCCTCGGTCTCGGTTGCTGGTCGACCCTCGCTTCATCATTCCCCCAACGGTGTAGTGCTGTGTAACACCGACGAAGCACAGTGTTACACCACACAAAGTAGTGAGCAAGGGGAAAACCCCTAGGTATTGGGGGGCGGGCGCTGGCATCCTTGGGCGATGCCTCTGACTGCCAAGCAGCGCCAGTTGGCGATCCGTTCCATCCGGGCCTACAAGGCGTCGGTGATGGAGGGCCGCGAACTCACGCGGCAGGCTGGTCAGCGTGACGGCCAAGGCGTGCCGCCCGATCGCACGTTCTTCTTCCCGGAGGGCCGGGACGGAATGAACGCGGCGTCGTATCTCTCCGACCCGTTCGCCAGACACGCGAACTTCTTCTCGGTCGTGTCGGCGCTGGCGTGGTCATTCATCCAAGCACCGTTCCAGCTTGGGAGGTGGGGCGAAGACAATCAGTTCGTCCCAGAGGAATCCCATCCTCTCGACAAATTCTTTCGTCAGCCCAATGGCCTGTGCTCCGGACCACTGATGTGGTGGTTGCGCATGATCTACATGTCCACGGTGGGCGAAGCCTTCTTGGTGTTGGATCGTAAGTCGGCCCACCAGATCCCCAATGACGGCTGGCTCTATCCAGGTGGGCGTCGCTGGCGTCCGACCGAATCGGTGGATCCCGATGGGATGCCGTCTGGTTGGATCTACGAAGGCAATGAGAAGCCCCAGGCGTACTTCCGACACGAACTGGTGTATTGGCGCTACCCGCGACCGGGCAACCCGCTGCGCGGTCTCTCGCCGGCGGAGCCGTCCGAAACGCTGTTGCTGGCCGACGTCTACGCGGACCGCTATCAAATCTCCACGATGCGCAACAACGGGAAGCCTGACGGCATCCTGAAGAACAAGCAGATCCCTCGCGTCACCGATGCGCAGTTCGAGCAGGTCCGCGACCAATGGGACGACCGACACAAGGGCCCCGATATGGCCCGCAGCGTTGCCGTCATGACGGGTGGGTGGGAGTACGAGGCGCTGGCGTGGTCGCCGCAGGATCTGGAATACCTCGAGCAGCGGCGCTACACGCGCGAACAGTTGTGCGGCGTGTTCCGCGTGCCCAAGTGGATGCTGTCCTCCACGGACGACATCAACCGCGCGATCTCGGCCGAAATGCGGGCGGCGTTCTGGGAAGACGTGATCGCCTCCCATCACACGATGGCGTTGGCCGACCTCGAGACCCAACTGCTCGTGGGCATCGACCCGACGCTGACGGCTCGCTTCCTGCTGGACGATGTGCCCGCGATGGTGTCGGCGCGTCGTGAACGGTGGAAGTCGGCGCAGGATGCGCTGAAATCAGGCGTGTCGCTGCGCGAAGCGAATCGCCAGTTTGATCTGGGCATCGACACCACCAAGGGTGATCCACCCGGATACGACACGGTCTACAAGCCGTCCGGTATGCAAGTCGTCGCCGAAGACGGGTCACTCGTTCCAGTGGCCCCGATGGGTGGCCCGTTTGGCTTCGCGAATCACCCCTACCTCATCCTGCCGCCTGGTGCGCAGACGGCTGGGGAAATTGCACAGACTGTCGATCCGATCGGCGTGGCGGCCCAGGTGGCGCGCTCTCCGATCGAGCGTGCGCAACTGCTCGGGTACGAGAACTCCGATGCATGGCGCAACATGGACGCGCGTGCGAAGCTCACGTGGGCGCAGCGCCGGCAGCAATGGAACCGCTGGATGAAGGCGGTGCGCGAGCCCGCCGATGAAATGGTGGCCGCCTCAATCCAGCCGTGGTTCGAGTCGCTGTCCTCCGAGATCCTGAAGCGGTTCAACAACATCGTGAAGGAGCGGGCGGGCAGCTACTTGCTCACACCCGGTGGCAGTCGCAACGGGCACGCCCGTGCGGACGAAGAGGGCGAGTTCCCGGAAGACCGCCTGGACGATGTGTTCCCCGACGTGCGGGAATTGAATGGTCAACTGATCTCGCCCATCCGCGAGTCGGCCACCGAGATCGCGAAACTCTCGAGCGCGTACACCTCGGGCGAGCTTGGCCCGTTTGCCGAGATCGATCTGCTGAGCCCGAGCATTCAGGAGTTCCTGGACACTCGGATGAATCTGCTGAGCAACTACAAGGGCAGCATCCCGGAGGAGATCCGCAAGCAACTGAGCGAGAAGCTCCAGGCGGCGTTTGCCGAGGGGCAGACGATCCAGGAAATGCGCTCCATCGTGAAGAGTTTCGGCGAGGCACTGAGCGACCCGGTCCGCACGCTGCGCATTGCACGGACCGAAGCGGGCACGCTGGCGAATGGGCTGCGGTACGCGGTGGCCGAGAACTTCGTAGACGCTGGCGAATGGCTGACCGCCGGACTGGGCAACTCACGCCCGACGCATGAGGCGGACGAGAAAGCGAGCACGACTACCCCCGTGCCGATCGGCACGCGCTTCCCGAACACCAATCTGCTCTATCCGCAGGAACCGGGTGGTCCGCCTGAAGAGGTCATCAACTGCTCCTGTCTCCACATCCTCGTCCCGAGGACCAGTTAGTGGCGCAGAACTGCTGCCCGACATGTCGCCAAAAGATGCCAGAGCGGCGCTGTGCGGTGTGCAGGAAGCCGATCGACGGTCTGCGGGCCGACGCCACCACGTGTAGTGGGCGCTGCCGCGCGAAGCACTCTCGGTTGCAGCGCGCACGGAGAAAGCGTGCGGCTCACGCCGCAAGTGCACGGTAGCCCCTATGCCCCCCTGCGTAGAGAGAGTCTAGTAACACCACTGTGAAGCGCAACCGACTCACTGCCCGAATGCGTGCCGATCAGCCGAAGGATCTGCCCGAGCGGACCCTGGAGTTCGTCGCCTCGACGAATCAGGTCGCGAGCGACGGCAAGATCATTCGCTTGAAGGCATGGGCCTCGTCCATTGAGCGCATTCGCGCCGGCGGACGGATCCCGAAGGTGCTGGCGTGCCACATCCCTGCGTACGAGAACGGGCGTCAGCCGGTCATCGGTCGCATCCCTCCGGAGTCGATCCGGATCGAAGAGGGTGTGGGCCTCGTCCATCACATCGAGTTTGCGACCGAGGAAGTCCACGAGGAAGGCCCGAAGTACTACGCCTCCTATCGCGACGGCTACATGGACGCGGTGTCGGTGGGCTGGGACGACGAGCGGATGGCGCCCGAAACCGACTGGGCGCGGGACGATACCCCCGAGGTCGATGACCTCGACTGGATGGAGACCTCCTGTGTCCCGTTCGGTGCCGACGAGGGGGCCGTGAAGCGCGCCCGTTCGAAGGGTCAGCACGGTGTGGCGCAACTCCTGGCGGCCCTGCGCGACGCGAAGGTTGCCGCGTGGGAGGACTACGCCGCCCGCGTCAAGCGGGACGGAGTCAACCTCTCGCTGGATCTGCTGCGCGAACTGTGCACCGGCTGTGCGGACGAGGCCATCAACCGCTTCGGCAATGGCGTCCAGGCGATCACGGTCCGTGAACTGCCTGAGACCCTCAAGGCGGGCATCAAGTCGCGCGTCGCCACACGATCCTTCTTCGACACCTGTGAGCGCACGACGCTCCATGGGTTCAGCGAGGACGAATCGCGCAGCTTCGTCGCGTGGCTCTACCGCGAGTGCACGGGTGAATGGCCGACCGCGCGCGAGGACGTTGCGGGCGACGATGGCGGTGAGGGCGATGAGCCCGCCGACAACGAGCGCATGATCGAGCACGAGCACGCCGACTGCCCGGACGACAAGCCATACGCGCTCGTCTCCAAGGATGGCGAACTGCTCGGGTGCCACGCCTCCGAGGAAGAGGCCAAGGAACACGAGCAGACGATCAAGGCGCAGGCTGGCGCTGACGACGACGATGATGGCGCTGACGACAAGGGGTCGGATGGCGCCGCTTCCAAGCATGCGCTGACTGCGGTGAAGAACCGTCGCAACCGTCGCGCTCGGCGCGTCCGTAGTGCCCTGTCCGCCGGCGAGCTTTCAGGCCGTCTGCCGGACGCCCCCAACACGCGCACCAACGGCGCTCCCAATACGCGCGCCAATATCGCACCCACGTTCTCGCAGTACCTGGAGGCTGGTGAGGGTGGGTTGGTCCAGCCCACGGATGCTGGCTCCCACCGGGATGCGCTCGCGAGTGGCGGTTACGCACTAGTCGGCACGATGAGTTGGCCGTACTTCGGCTTCCTCCCCGTGCGGGCGGATACGGACAACCTCGCGGTGTTCGGCGGCCATCCGGCCGAGCAAGTGCTCGAAGAGATCGACCGCTTCTGGGACAGCGGCGAGCGCTACACCAAGTTCGGTCTGCAGCACCGACGCGGGCTGCTGCTCCACGGCGATCCCGGCATGGGCAAGACCGGCACGCTGAACCTCGTGCGCGAGCGCATGGCGGCGGCCGGCGAGATGGTGATCGATGCGACCGCGGCGGATCCGTGGATGCTGCGCGAAGCGATGCATGCCATCCGCGAGGTGGAGCCCGATCGTCCCATCACGGTGATCGTGGAGGAC
>CBDURV010000204.1:0-7087 GCA_965369495.1 uncultured bacterium | reverse complement strand
ACGACTTCAGCTACCGCTATGGCGGTGGTGGGTTCCGGACTGGCCGTAGCAGGGGTTTTAGTGGCGGTGTGCTGCGCGTTGGCTCGCGCTATCTCGGCCGCGGTCTCAGCACCTACAGCAGGCGCCAGCGGTTCGCCGCGAGGGGCTACGGCGGCTATGGCAGCTATGCCACGTGGCGCCTCTATCGCAACCGCTCTCGTCACGTCGATCCGTACAGCTACGGGCGCTGCTACTGGCGCGGCTACTACCGGCCGCACCTCTACTGCCGCAAGTACACCTCGCGCTACTCCTACTACCAGTCGGTCCATAGTGCTCCGGGTGCGCGCGCCCGGTACCCGGGCGGCTACGCGGCCACGCGCTATCCGATTGGCTATGCACGCGGTTATGGCGCCGGGTTCATTGGCGCGCAGGGATATGGACGGCAGACGATCTACCAATCGCGCTACGGCTATCGCAACCCGCACGCGGGCTTCGGCTTCGGCGGTGGGTTTGTCGGCGGAGGGCTTGCCGGAGTGGGCGGCGGCGCGGGTCCCTACGGTTTCTACGATCCGTATGGCTATCGACTACTGCCGGCCTTCAATTTCGCGCCGATCTTGATGCGCTTGACGACGGTGTACACGATCGACGATCCCGCGTTCGACGGCGAAGACGCCGAGGGCGAGGCGAACGCCGATGGTCTGCCGCAGCCCCGTACCGAGCCGGTCGGCAACAGGTTCCTCGTCGAAACGAAGTAACCTGCCGTCCGAAATCCCCGCGCGGTTGCGTAAGTCGTATGGCTGGCTCTGCCTGAGAACTCCATCGTCGGACCGAGACCGCGCGAGGACAAACCTCGTGAAGCGGCGCCGACGCTGCTGTATTCAATGGCTGTACTGCAAGGAGGCGCCGCGAAGCGAGGTGCAGCCGCAGCCGGTCGAATCCAGATGGAGTTCTCAGGCAGAGCCTAATGGTCTACGCCGATTCCCGTCCCCGTCTGTGCCATAAGCCCCTTGTGGGCCGGAACGATGAAGCGTTGGCGTTGACGCGCCGCTGTATTGCCCGCGAACCGGGTGCTTGGCGGGAGTTCGTGGATGTCTTCGCCCCGACGGTGAAGGCGCTCGCACGCCGCTATCTGCGTCTGCACGGCCAGTTTCCCGACGAGTCCGTGCTCGAGGACATGCTCCAGGAAGTGATGCTGGCCGTCACGCGGAAGGACTACAAGCTTCTGCGGAACTACGACCCGACCTTCTCCTTCAAGACCTACCTGGGCGTGATCACGCGCACCGAGGTGCACCGGCTGTTGCGCAAAAAGCGGCCGCAACTGAGCGAGCCGGACGAGTTGGAGGCCGCCGCGCCGGTCGAGGCGGATGCGAGCGGTGGCGCGGAGCGGGCGGAGGAGCGAGAACTTCTGGAGGCCGCCCTCGGGCGCCTGCCGCCGCGCGACGCGACGATCCTCAAGCTGCGCTTCATGCGCGAGTTCGACTACCGCCAGATCGCGGAGGCGCTCAACATCCCCGAGGCGTCGGTGGGCCAGACCCTCTTCCGCGCCAAGCAGAAGCTCTTGGCCGAACTGCGCCCCGAAGTCTCCGAGAAAGACGTTCGTCCGCTTTAACTCGTTGTATCGCAGTGGTTTACGGCACGGACTTGCACATTTGAGTGTGCAGATGGGCCCCTCGGCCCGAGCGCGGCGGAAAATGCCCGGAACTGGAACATTTTCCGGAGTTTTCGGCGTCCTTGGAGCGCCACCCCGCGGCTAGACTCTGCGGCGCACAGGACCGGGTCCGCCCGGCGCTGCTGCCCGAGAGAGAATCTGGAACACTGCCATGGACCTAAACCGAGAACTCACATCACGTTACGCCGATGGGCAGGTGACGGAAGAGGAGCGGCTGCTGATCGAGGGGCGATTGGCGGACGACCCCAACTACTGTGATCCCCAAGTGGCCCTCGATCTGGATGACTACCAGCTGATCGAGGATCTTTTCGGTCACGCCGAGCCGGAGTCGATTTCCGATGAGTGCCGCGAGCGCCTCTACGCGCTCGACCGCGCCTTTGCTCTCGATGGGGCGACGGGTGTCTCCGCCTTCGAGCGGATCAACGTGCCGCAGATCAAGCGCTTTCGCTGGGGCGGCTGGGCCGCCGCCGCCGCCGCCGTCCTGCTCGCCTTCGTCGGCATCTCCCAACTCGCCCACAAGCCGGAGGTCACGCTGCGTGACTTCGCGCGCCTTTCGCTCGATGCGGATGGCGAACTGGTCAAGACGGAGAGCCTCAACGCAGTCACGCTTCGCACCGGCGAGGAACTGATCGCCGGCCCGCGCCAGCGCATCACCTACCGCGATCCGCTGGGCGCGCGCGTCGTGCTCATGCCGGGCAGCCGTATCGCGCTGGGTGACCCGCGCGAGGGCGAACTGTTCGAGTTGAAGGCGGGCACGGCACTGCTGACCGTTTACGACGGCGACGACATCCGCGTCGTGCGCGCCGGACGCTATGTCGTCCAATCGCAAGGCGCCGAGTTCGGCGTGCGCGTGAATGGCGGTAGTGAGACCCGCAGCGCGGGCGCTTCGCTGGCCTCGGGCGGAGTAACCGACAATTCGCCGCAGGTGACAGTCGCCGTGCGCACCGGCTACTGCGAGGTCGGTTCGAACGGTGATGCCCAACAGGTCGAGGCGGATTGGCGCGTCGTCCTGCGTCCCGGCAGCCCGGCCGAACGCTCCCGCATCTGGGAGGACGAACTCTTCCGCAGCTTCATGGAAATCGACAAGCGTCGCGAAATCCTGCCTGGATTCTTCGCCGGCGAGTCGGGCGTCTATGCCATCCGGTTGTACGGCTGGAATCGCCTCGCGGCGCACGAGCACGAACTCGTCGTCTCGGACAACGAGGGAGCCTCGGTCGCCAGTTGGATCGTCTTCGAGGTCGCGCTCAAGCAGCCGAGCGCGCTGGAGCTGATCATGACGCGCCCGCTGCGCCAAAAGACCGCCGTGAATATGCACTGGGCGGAAGAGACCGTCGTCAAGACGCCGGTCGTTCCCGCCGGTCGGCGTGTGGTGGCGATTCCCCTCGACTCCCTGAGCAACGCCACGCCCCGTGAAATTCCGGTTCGCGCCGACCGCAGCAGCCTTGTGCGCCTGCGCCTGCGCGCCGCTAACAAGAACGAGAACACCCTCGATATCAAAGCGTCGCTCTGGTCGGCCCGCGCGCCGGCGACCGCGTCCGAGGTGATCAAATGACCGATGCCTATCGAACCCACAATATTGGGACAGAACTAATGCGAAACCAGACTGCACCCATTCAGCAGGAGCGCGGTATTGCGCTTCTCACGGTCATCACGTGCCTCGTCGCACTGATGGTCATCGCCGTGCCCTTTGCCATCAGCATGCGGATGGGACAGGAGCGGGGCGAGGTCCACAACGCACGTCAGCGCGCGCGCGACACCGTCGACTCGATCCTCAACTTCCAAAAGGCGTTCCTCGTCCAGACGACGGAACGCGTGGAACTGGAGAATCGCGCCGCCGAGGCGAAGGGGCTCTATAGCGACCCCGACATGGACACGCTGGCGGAGTTCCAGCCGACGATCGACAACATGGCGATGGCGCTCGGCAAACTGCCCGAGAACCTCAAGGACCCCTACGGTCTGATCGCGGGTTTCAGCGTCGAGGACGAGAACGGCAAGGTCAACCTCAACTCGAACTCGCTCTTCATGCTGGGCAACCTGATGGGGCTGAGCCTCCTCGCCAGCGATCTTGAGCCGGGTGACACCTCCATCTCGCTGGGGGACACGACCGCCTTTCCCGAGCGCGGTTACGTCAAGGTCGGCCGCGAGCTGATCAAGTACACCGGCAAGCAGCCGGGCCGCCTCACCGGTTGCACGCGCAGCGTCCTTTCCGGCAAGCCGCAGCACGGCGATGCGGAGCAGCACAAGAAGGGGATGTGGTGTGTCAATTACGCCGCGTTCGCCGTCTCGTACTACACGATCGGCATCCACCCGGGCGAGTTCGTCGAATGGTCCGCGCTGGACGTAAGCGACATCTCGAAGCTCGACCCTGAGCTCGAGGCCGACGTTCCCGTGCTGACGCAGGCGGACTGGGATCGTGTTCGTCCGTTCGTGACCGTCTGGTCCAAGGGCGAGTCGGGCAACACCTGGTCGAACGCGCAGGAACTGGTCGAAGGCCAGAGGCTGCCCGAGAAGCAGACCACGCGCGGCGACCGCTTCCAGCTGCGGGTCGGTTACTTCTTCACGACTGGCACGATCGTGCGCGTCTCGGAGAGCATTGACGACAAGAAGCTCGAAGGCGGCAAGGCGAACAGGGCCAGCAGCTTCGATGTCCGGACCGCCTCGGTGAGGCCGCGCCGCAAGGACTACGGGCTGACGTACCACGCCAACCCGCAGGGGCCGACGGCGTACCAGATGGAACTGTTCGGAAAGCTCCACCGCTGGTTCCGCGGCAACCAGGCGCGCGTCGAGTATCGCACGCCGACCCCGGTCAACATCAACTCGGCCTCGCGCGACGTGCTCGTCGCGATGTTCGCGAACCTGCGGCTGCGTACGCGGCCCGAGGGCGCGATCACCGTCGATACCGCCGGCAAGATCGCCGACCACATCATTCGCCTGCGCGAAGGCGCCACGCCGATCCGCACCATGCGCGGATTCCGCGCCATGCTGACGGACATGCTCACCAAGACGCGTGAGATCAACACGTGGCAGCGCACGGCGATCATGCGCAACGCGATCAACCCGCACGACCAGGCGCTGCTCTTCGGCACCGCGCCGGTCACCTTCCGCACGTTCGACGTCTATACGTTGCGCGCCGCCGCGGCGGTCAACGACAAGCGCGGCGGGCGCCTGCTCGCCAAGCACTCCGAGACGCGCGTGGTTGAGATCGGCTCCCAGGTGACGACCGTCAAGGTCTGGGAGACGCAGCGCGACTTCGAGGAGGCGATGTGGGAGACGCAGCAGGCCCGCTTCTGGACCACCTCGCCGAAGAAGATCGGCACGATCATCCGGAGCCAGCCCCAGATCCTTCCCTACCCGCGCTGGCAGCAGATGACGCGCGGCAAGTACTTCCCGTGGGATCCCTACGAGACGTTGGCGCGGACCGACAAGGCCTATGAGCGCGCCGACTCGCGCGACTCGCAGATCGCCACCAATGGTGATCTGCGCCTGCAGCCTGCACGCGCGGCGTTCGACCTCGCACCGCTGGAGGAGGATCGCGTCTTCGTCGAGCACTTCGACAATTCGGGCGTGACCGAAGGCTTCTACGCCGAATCCGGCTTCCCGCTGAAGGCGCTCTTCCTGGACGCCGACATGGGCCTGCCGGAGTCCGATGACGGCCAGATCGAGCCGTTCACGATTCAGTTCTGGTGGCGTCCTGAGAGCGATGTGAACGGCAACGCGATCATCTTCGACTGGGGCCAGAGCGAGTTCCAGAACCGCATCTCCTGCTACGTGCAGGACGGTGTGCTGATCTTCGCGGTCGCCGACAACACCGAGACGAACCGCTCCGCGCAACTGCGCTACAACCTGACCGAGATCGGCGGGTTCGAGACGGGGACCTTCTATCACTTCCAGTTGCTCGCCACCGGCGCGCATCCGACCAAGATGATGATGGTCCTCGACGGGCGTTCCGTCGGCACGGCGAACATCCAGTCCCCGCTCGCGAGCAGCCTGGAGCGCGACAGCGGCCAGATCGCGCTCGAGGATGCGAGTGGCTTCCCGGTGCGCGGCGCCGTCATCATCGGCACCGAGATCATCGAGTACGAAAGCAACTCGGGCGGGGCCCTGACGGTCCGCACCGACAGCGAAGGCAACGTGGTCGGCCGTGGCGCGCGCCGCACGCCGCGTCAGACGCACGCCGTGGGTGCGCCCGTCACGCTCTTCGGCTACTCGCGACCGATCACGCAGGAACTCAAGACGGGCGGCGCAACGCTTGCGAGCGACATGGCGCCGTGGTCGATCGTCGAGGTTCAGCTCGCGGTCGGTACCGACTTCTCCAACTACAGCCCGAACACCACGACCCACGACTACACGATTCCCGCGGACGACGCGGGTGGTGGCGCCGGTGGCGGCGAACCGCCCCCCGACACCCAGGTGAGTCTGACGACGCTGCCGCTTCCGGAGGGCACGACGTGGACGCAGATGACCGTCAAGCCGGTCGCCGGCGACGGCGCCACGATCGAGGAGCGCACGCAGGCGTTCCAGGACGACGGCTACGCGCTGGTCGTCTACTACGGTGGCACGGCGGACGGTTGGCAGGAGTTCGCGGAGGGCAACGGTGGCGACCAGACCGGTCCCGTCGTGGAGTTCATGAGGTTCGAGCGCAGCGGCACGGACGAGACCGCGATCTCGCTCATCCGCCTCAACGACAACGAAGGCGCACAGTCGCCGCCGGAGTTGGAGGAGGATTGGGAGTTCCTGTTGGCCGCGCGGAAGACCGATGGCGTGAGTGCCGCGCAGGAACTCGCCGCGCAGGTTCCGCACTTCCTGTGGATCATTCCGGTCTCGATCCGGTCGTCGCAGGCGAGCAACTATGTCAACCCGGAGGACGAGAGTGATCTCTCGCAGTGGGTTGCGCAGATCTTCCAGGTCGATACCGATAACCGCGCCGTCTGGGAGTGGTTCCGCTACAGCGAGATTCTCACGAAGAGCGGCAACAGCTACTTCCTTCAGGCGTCGGTGCCGAACGAGAAGCAGCTCTTCGACGCACTCAACTTCAACTACGAAAAGATCGAGGAGTTCCTCTCCGAGCCGATCGACAGCACGGGTACGCCCGGCGACGATGGCGGCGATCCCGGTGGCGACCCGGGCGGCGATCCCGGCGGTGACCCGGGCGGCGATCCCGGCGGCGATCCTGGCACTCCCCCGACCGCGCCTCCGGGCGACGGCGATGGCGGCGCGGGAGAACCGAATCCGGGCGACCCGGGCGGCACCCCTCCGGATCCCGACGGACCCGGTGGCGCGCCCGAGCCCGATCCCAACGAGCCCGACCAGCCGACGCCCGATCCCGATGGACCGGGTGGCGCGCCGGAGCCCGATCCCGTCGAGCCCGACCAAGGGGACCCGGCTCCCGACGGCCCCGGTGGTTCGCCCGAGCCCGATCCCGATCCCACACCCGACGCT
>CBDURV010000203.1:0-7101 GCA_965369495.1 uncultured bacterium | reverse complement strand
CCCCTGCTACGGCCAGTCCGGAACCCACCACCGCCATAGCGGTAGCTGAAGTCGTTGGCCTGTACGGGTTCGGCCGCCATGAGCAGGCCGACGAGGAGGGCGAATGAGGCGATGCGCATACGGTTTCTCCGCAGTTGATTCTAGCCCTTGGACGCCAGCCTTCCGGACTATCCTCCGGTAATTGTGGGCGGTTTCGGCTTGAGCGAGGGGGTCGAGCGGGTCAGGAACAAGATCGCGAAGACCGAATCGAGCTGATCCTTCTCGAACCGCTTATCGCCGCTGCCGGGCACCATTCGGCGCGGTTTGAGCGGCCAACTCCCGTTCGGCCGCTGGTCGTCCATGATGCGGATCGCGCCCTCCGCGTACCAGTCGTGCAGGCCGACGTAGTCCACGCCGGTGAGTCGCCCCGCGCGCTCCAGCCCGTAGAGGTAGTAGAAGACCCAGTTGGCGTGTTGCCCCGGGTTGTCCGCCACCTCCCAGTTGGCCTGCAGCCACGCGAGCCCCTCCCACATCGAGCGGCGCACGCGCGCGTCGACCTTGGCGAGCCAGCGGTCCTCCTTGCCGAGAATGTCGCGCCCAATCGCGAGCACCGCGACGCCGGCCGCGCTCATCGAGCCGGAATACGGGTAGGAGCGCTCGATCATCTTGCCGCCGCTCTTCACCCTTTCGGGCGGTGCATAGCGCCAACCGCGCGCGTCGATCCAGGTGCCCGAGCGGCTTTCGCCCTTGGCCCCTTTTTTCGCCCTGCGCCGCAGCGTCGCCTCCGGATCGGGATAAAACCCCACCTTGATGCCCTTCGCCTGCTGGCGCGCCATGACCGTCTCGACCATGCGCCGCACGGTGCCCTTGTCTACGTGGATGCCGATGCGGTGCGCGGACCAGAGCCCGAGCGCCGCGTACTGCGTGTTGGACAGATCGATGCCCCCGTCGGGGTAGCGCCACATGCCCTCCGGCTTCTGCTTCGTCTGCAGCCAGACCGCCAACCGTTTGGCCCACTCCTTCTGCGTCGCGGTCAACGAGCGCTTCTTGGTCCAGCCCTTCTGCTTCTTGCCGTGCCGCTTGCGCTGCTTGGTGTTGACCTGCGCATCCAGCAGCATCAACATCACGCCGGCGTCGTAGGTGGCGAGGTTGTTCTTCTGCGTCTCGTAGATCGCCCCCAGCGCGCGCCACGCCTTCTTCATCTGCGGGTCGTCGTCGGGGACCCCGCCCTTGATGCAGGCGAGCATGCAGAGGGACTGCATTCCGAGTTCGTAAATCGCCCCCCGATCCCCCTCAAAAGTCGGCCAGCGGCCCGTGATTTTCTGCTGGGTGAGCAGCCAATCCACGCCGCTGTCGATGGACGCATCCACCCGCTTCCAGAACTTTGGGTCCTTGCGCGGATTCTTGGGCTGCGGTGCGGCCTCGATTGAGACCGAGAAAAGTAGGAGAAGGGGCAGGAATCGAACGACCATCAGGGGTTTTTCCAGCGTAATCTGGTTGGAAGACAGCGGTTCCGCCGCGCTTCAACGACGGTAAACCCTTTTAGCACAAACCATTAGCAGCATTGCTTCAGATGAGTACCGCAGGCTCCCTCCCGATCCGTCTTTTGACCGGCACGCATGGCGTGACGGAAGGCGTGACCGGCACCGACCGAAAAGCCGAGGAAAAGTCCGCCGAATCCGACCTGCTGCGCCGCGCCCAGGCGGGTGATCCCGAGGCCTTCGGGCAGATCGTCACCAAGCACTGGAAGCGCGCCTACTGGACCGCCTACGACGTGCTCTACGACTACGACCGCGCGCAGGACGTGGCGCAGGAAGCGTTCGTCAAGGTGCACCGCGCGATCCATTCCTACGACCTCAGCCGCGACTTCGCATCGTGGCTCTATCGCATCGTGCTCAACGTCGCGATCGACCACAAGCGCAAGCGCGACCGCGACCGCTCGGTACCGACCGACAAGATCAACGAGATGGTCGATGCGCGCCGCGCCGTGGTCGAGGACCAGGAACGGTCGGCAACCATCGAACAGGTCGAGGTGGTCCTCCAGCAGCTGCCCGAAAAGTACCGCGTTCCTCTCACACTCAAGGACATCGACGGAATGTCGGTCGACGAAGTCGCCGCGATCCTCGACGTCAGCTATTCGACCGTGCGGTGGCGCCTCCACAAGGCGCGCCGGTTGTTCCGCGACAAGTGGACGCGCCTCGCCCAGCGGGACGCACGCGCCGACGAAAAAAAGCGCGAAGGCAGCAGGGAACTCAAGAGCGACTGATTCACATGCGAGACCGCAAGCTATTGTCCCGACTGGAAGAGTACGTCGCCGGCGACCTCGGAGCCGCCGAGGTGACGGTGCTCGAAGCGCGTTTGGCGGCCGATCCGGCTGCCCGCTCGCTGCACGACGAAGTGCGCGCCGCCCACGAAGCGCTCGTCTCGTTGCGCGACCGGCCCCAGCCGCCCGTCGCAGCCGACGAGGCGCTCGCCCACATCCAGCGCGCCATCGCGAGCAACGTGTTTGCCGGCAAGCCGCGTCTCGAACTGCAGAGTTCCGCCACGCGCTTCTACCGCCGACTGGCGGTGGCTCTAGGAACGGCCGCGGTGCTGCTTTGCGGCATGAGCCTCGGCCTGGTCATCCACAGTCAGTTCGTGGCACCGGATGCCGGCGACGGAACCGGTACGCCCCACGCGACTCCGGCATCGACGCCGTCCAATGCTGACCGCGAGTTTTTCGTGATTACCGACGGGGTCAGTGCCCTCGACTGGCTCGACCAGAGCGGCGGCAACCTGGTCACCCTCACGCCGACCGATTCCATTATTCCGATCTTTTCCGAAACGAGCGGCCGGTAAGGTCGCCTCCGAACCTGTACCCGAACAAGGTTATGCACCAGACGGTTGTGTTGCGCGCGTCTCGTCACGGAGTCAATCTCCTCGTGGCGCTGCTTGCCGGTTTTGCCACCAGCCAGGCGATGGCTCAGGGCGGAGCTGCGCAGGTTGGTCCGGCTCAAGTCGATCCGGGCTCGCCCTTCGTTCGTGCGCGCGGCGCGTTGGTCCAGGTCGAAGTGATCGACGCGGCGGTGCAGGAAGCGCTCGACATCAACAAGTCGGACCTGCCGGACGAAGAGAAGCGCGAGAAGCTCAAGAAGATCCGCATTCAGCAGCGCTTCCGCCTGCTCGTTTCGGGCGTCGCGATCACTCCCTACGAGGTGGTCACGCCGGCGCTGCATCCCAAGGCGCGTCTGCGCGTGATTCTCACCTTCCACGACGGCACGCAACACGCGGCCACCGTGGTCGGGACCGATCCGCGCTCCAACCTCGCACTGGTGCGATCGTCCGCCAAGGTGCCCTACCATCTCGTGCCCCACGCCGAGACGCAGACGGTGAAGCAGCAAGTCTTCCTCGTCGGGCACACGGTCGTCTCCGAGGTGGCTGCGCCCGGGCTTGTCACGCAGGTCCGCATGGGCGCGCGGTTGCGCGACCTCTACTCTCCGCGCGCGGCACCCGCGATTCTCATGGGCACCGTCTTCGTGGTCGCCGCGCCGACGGCGCCGTGCAATCCCGGCACCGCGTGCCTCGATCGCAACGGAAGGCTGATCGGCATCGTGCTCGGATGCGCGCCCCCGCAGGTCATGCAGCAACAGGCCGGAGGTGCGCTCGCCAGCTACGAACGCAGCTTCGTCGTGCCGAGCGACCGCATGCTGCGCATCGTCAAGGCGCTGCGCAAGCACCGCCGCGTCATTCGCGCCGAGTTCGGCTTCTTGCTCAAGCCGGTAAGCGCCGCGCTGCGTGCGCAGATCCCGGAAATTCCTGCCGGCGCCGCGACGGTCACTCTGCGCGACGCCAAGGGCCCCGCCGCCAAGGCGGGCATGCGCTCCAACGACATCCTGCTCTCGGTGGCTGGCAAGAAGCCGGCCAACTGCGATGAACTGCGCGAGGCGCTGAGCGCTTGCGAGCCCGGCAATCCGACGAAGTTCAAACTGCTCCGCGCCGGCAAGTTCGTCTCCGTCACCGTCAAGCCGACCGAGCAGAAGTAGCTCACTCGTCGCGCTTCTCATCGTCGAAGAGCTTCTTCGCCTCGGCGTAGAACTTGAGCCGCTCGATCGCCTTCGTCGCCGTCTGCCGAATGCCGTTGTTCGGGCTGCGCAGGTGCAGCAGCACTTCCGGGCCGAGTTCGATCAGGTACTGGTCGGCAACCGTGCGCAGCACGCGGTGGATCATCAACTGCTCACGGCTCTCGCGCAGCACGCGCCGAAAGACGGGAATGCGCCGCGCGTCCGACACTTCGCCGAGCACCCACACGGCCGGCAGGCGGAACTCCACGGGACCGGCGCCGAGCACCTCGACCAACGCGCGGTCAGTTGTGCCGGGCGCGTCGAGCTCGAGGGCGATGTCCCACATCGTGCTCGCTTCCGGATCGCCCGGGCGCGCATCGAGGCGCCGGTTCACGAACGGCAACTGCTTGATCGTCGCGCACTCAGTCAGCGCATCGAGTGCCTCATCGCGAACGTCGGGCAGCGTCTTGACGTTCTCGAGCAGGCGCACGAGTGCCGCCGCACCGACTGCACCACGCTTTCCGTAACCCCTGACCGCCTCCTTGCGCAGCTTCGCGAACGGTGATGCGACCCCTCTTTCAAGCGCGATGATGGAGTCGGGATCGCGTAGGTAGATGGCGGTCTGGATAGCCCAGCGGCCGATCTCGTAGCGGTCGTCGCCGGCGAGTTCGAACAACCTCTTTCGCAACGGCTCGCTGCCCAGCGCCTCAAGCACCTCGGGCCGGCGCAGGATCGCGCTGCCATTGTCGCGGCGACTCTGGTTGTCGGGAGTCCGCCACGCCCACTTCGCGCCGCGCTCTCCGAGGATCCACTGCGCCACCACCGCGGCATGCCGCTTGGAACCGCGCGTAAGCGCCTGGATCGTTCTGATGTCCTTGGAGTTGGCCGGATCCATGAGCGGCAGCACCGCCTTCCAGAAGACCGAATCGTCGATCTCGGGTGCCGGTTGTCCGGGGGCGGCCCAACTCCCGGCCGAACGATAAAAGTCGGTCAGGCGCTTCGCGTACGGCGCCAACTGCGCCGCCTTGGCAGGACCGATTTCAGCCAAAAACGTCTGGCTGTACGCGGCGTTGAGCAGGCCCTTGGCCGGATGCGCCTTGGCCGCCGCGAGCACGGCACCGAAGTTGTCCGCTCCAATGCCCAGTCCATTCAGTGCACTGCCAGCCGCTTGGGCACGCGCCGAGTCGTCGTCGTACCACTGGCGAATGGCCCGCTCGCGCAACGCCGCGGCATTGTGAAGGTAGCGATCCAGCGGGCCGCCGTTGCCCCGAGCCCGATGAACGCCCTCCGCACTGGCCGATGCCAACGAGTTCCCCGAGTCGAGCCCTGCCGCCATGAGCAGGCCCGCCGCTTCCGCGGAACTGGCCGCCGCCAGCAACGCATAGCGCGACGTGGGTGAGCGAGAATAGGCACTGGATGCATGCTTGTCGCACCGTCCAATCGCCATGCGAGCGAACGCCAGCGCGACCGATTCGTCCACGCGCCTAGCGACCTCCCGTGCTTGGGTGGGCTCCCCCTGATAGGTGAGCGAGTTCGGATAGTCGATGAGGACTTGCGTCAGCGCCGGAGCGAGTTCGGCATGCCCGAGCTGCCACGGCAGCCATTGCCAAACCGGTCGGGCCGACCTCGCCTGTTTCTTGCAGAGCGGGATGAGCGCCTCAACGAAGGCGCGCGGGCGCAGCTTGCGACTCTGGCCATCGCCCAGATTGGTCGCGGCACGCCGCACGTCTTCGTTCTTGTCCTTGAGCGCCAGCACGAGGTAGCCGTAGCACTGCACGCTGGAGGGCGAGGTCTCTGCCGTGCCGCCGCACCAAACCTTTGTAATGCGCGCGCGCATGCTGCGCGAGGCGGTCGGCCAGAGCGTGTGCAACGTCTTCATGAGCGACTTGGCGTAGGCGCGCCTCTTGTAGATCGTATCGACGATGGTCATGCGGTAGAGCACCGTGGGATCGCGCAGCGCGGCCGTGAGCACCGCGTTGGCCTCCTCGCTACGCTGCCCCGCGAGCACGTCCGCAGCTCTGTAGACCGCGTCGCTGGCGTGGCTGCGCAGCGTGTCGGCGAGCATGGGATGGCCGACGGAGCCGAGGTCCGCGAGAAAGTCGCGATCCTCGGTATGGATGCCGCCGGAGCTCCTGAGTCCATGTTGGATCGTCTTGATCTTGCGCATCACCGGAGTATCGGACTCATCGTAGTTGTGGTCGAAGTCGGTGCGCAGGCGCGCGGCGAGCAGGCGCGCCAGTTCGATTTCCTTTTTCGCTTTGGGGTAGCCCTTTTCGAGGGCGCGCAGCAGGTCATCCGCGGCGATGCCCTTCGCGGCGCTCAGCCGGATCAGCGCGAGATAGCCGCGCGGCGCCTCCTCCGAGTTCGGATGCGCCTTGATCAGCTTGCGATAGAGCATCTCGGCTTCGGCGTTCTTGCCACCCGACTGCTCGATCCAAAAAGCGCGGAAAAAGAGATCGGCCGCTTCGGTGCCCTCGATGGGCGTCTCTTCGATGACCTCCGGTTCATCGTTGTTTTGCGCGAAGAGCGGAGTGGCAGTTAGCAGCAGCAGGGAAACCAGAGGAAGGGAGAGATGTGCCGTGAGTCTCATGTACCCATAAGACGCGGCGAAAGCTCTAGGCGCCGTCCCGACCTTGTAACGCTATCTTCCCGGGCGCAAGCCTGTACCCCACACCGGGCACGGTCAGTAGGACGGCCGGATTCTTGGCGTCCAACTCGATCTTGCGCCGCAGGCGGGCGACGTGGTTGTCGAGCGTGCGCGTCTCCGCGACGTGTTGCACGCCCCACATCTCCTGCAGCATCTCCTCGCGCTTGACCGCTTGGCCCTCGCGCGCGTGCAGAAAACGCAGGATATCCACCTCCGTCGGCGTGAGGCGCGCTTCGCGCACGCCGCGGCGGGCGGTCAACGATGCGAGATCGACCTCGAGATCCGGCTGTGCGTGACGCAAACGGGTGCCGATGCGCGCCAGCAGTTCGCCAAGGCTGAACGGCTTGGTGACGTAGTCGTCGGCGCCCAGCTTGAGCCCGGTGATCTTGTCCATCTCCGCGCCGCGCGCCGTGAGCAGGATTACCGGCGTCTCGT
>CBDURV010000202.1:0-7127 GCA_965369495.1 uncultured bacterium | reverse complement strand
TCATCGGGCGCAGTCCCTCCGCCGACATCTCGCTCACCGACCGCAACGCCAGCGCCACGCACTGCCGCATCTCGCAGGAGCGCGGTGGCTACGTCGTCTACGACATGGATAGCCAGAACGGCACGTGGGTCAACGGCAAGCGGATCAAGAAGCGCCGGCTGCGCGAGGGCGACGTGCTCGCCATCGGGAAGACCAAGCTGCTCTACGGCGGCGGCGATCCGACCGAGGCGATTCCGATCGAGACGCCGCAGGACATCGAGTTGCGGCGGCTGCGCAAGCTGGTCGCGTGGGTGCGTCGCCTGAGTGTCGAACGGGACGTGCGCCGGCTGTTGAGCCTGATGCTCGACTCGATCGTGCAGCTATCGGGCGCCGACCGCGGCTTCTTGTACCTGCGCGGTTCCGACGGCAAGTTCCGCATTCGCATCGCCAAGGGGTTCGATGCCGACGAACTCGACCGCCCCGAATTCAAGGTGACGCGCATGCTCGCCGACGAGGTCGCGCGCACCGGCCGCGCGCTGGTCAGCTCGAGCGCCGAGGACGACCCGCGCATTCTTAGCCTTGGCGACACGGGCCAGCTCAACCTGCGCTCCGTCGCCGCGGTGCCGATTCGCGCCGGCGAGCGCATCCTCGGCGGCCTCTACCTCGACAACCGGTTCGAGCGCGGGCTCTTCCGCGAGCGCGACCTGCCCTTCTTGCTGAGCTTCACCGACCACGCCGCGGTCGCGCTGGAAAACGCCCGCCTGCACGAGGAGGCAGAGACCGCGCGGGCGGAGGTCGAGGAGCTCAACAAGGCGCTGCGCGGCCGCGTCGAGGTGCAGCAGCAGGTCCTGCAGGAGGCACAGGCGCTCTACGCGCACGCCACCCAGGAGGCGCGCACCAAGTACAGCTACGAGGCCATCGTGGGCAAGAGCCCGGCCATGCGCGAACTCTTCTTCCTGCTCGACCGCGTCACCGACAGCACCGTGCCCGTCTACCTGAGCGGCGAGAGCGGTTCGGGCAAGGAACTCTGCGCACGCGCGATCCACTTCCACGGTCCGCGCGGCGACAAGCCGTTCGTGGCGGAGAACTGCGCCGCGATTCCCGAGTCGCTCTTCGAATCGGAGCTGTTCGGGCACGTGAAGGGTTCGTTCACCGGCGCCACCGCCGACCGCGTGGGCCTGTTTCGCCTTGCCGACGGAGGCACGCTGCTGCTGGACGAGATCGGCGAATTGCCCCTGCCGTTGCAGGCCAAGCTGCTGCGCGTCCTGCAGGAACAACAGGTGCGTCCGGTGGGCGCGCGTGAGCCGATCGACGTGGACGTGCGCATTATCAGCGCCAGCAACCGCGACCTGGCCGAGCAGGTGCGGCGCGGGTTTTTCCGCGAGGACCTCTACCATCGCATTCACGTCATCGAGATCGCCGTGCCGCCGCTGCGACGACGCATCGAGGACCTGCCTCTGCTGGTGGAGCACATTCTCGGCCGCGTCGAGGATGCAGACGGTATGACCGTGACGCCGGCGGCCATCGATCTGCTTAGCCGCTACGACTGGCCGGGCAACGTACGCGAACTGGAAAACGAGATCCTGCGCGCCGCCACGCTCTCTTCCGGCATGCCGGGCAACGCGATCGGGCCGGAGGCGCTGTCCGAAACCGTGCGGGCGGCCCAGGGCTCGCTTTCGGCCCGATTTCAGGGCGAAACTCTCAAGGATGCCGTGAAAGCGGCGACAAGAGAGGTGGAGCGCCAACTTGTGACCGAAGCGCTCCGCATCGAAAAGGGCAACAAGAGCGCGGCCGCCCGTAGATTGGGAGTTTCGCGTCCCACGCTCGATGCGAAAATGGAAAATCTCAAGATTCCCCGCCATCCGGCGTAAGAGTGAGTACACATGCCCTTTTTGAAAGTCTTCACCAACGACGAGGAACGCACGGTCTTCCTCGGCGACGAACCGATCGTCTTTGGCCGCGGCGAAGACGTCGATGTCATGCTCAAGGACACGAAGGTGAGCCGCGAGCATTGCGTCATCGAACAGGATCGCCAGGGACAATGGCGCGTGCTCGACCTGCAGTCGGGTAACGGCACGCGCGTGAATGGCGAACCGATCCAGTCGCATGTGCTCAGCCCCGAGGATGTCGTCGAGGTCGGCGACGCGAAGGTGCTCTTCGCGGCCGAGGCGGTCGCGATGGTGCAGCCGGTTGTCGCCGCCGCTGAGCCCCCGCAGCCCCCTCAAACACGCGCCGTTGTCGAGCAGTCCGAACCGGAGACGGAACGGCCCGCCCGCACCCCGCGCATCAAGAAGTCGTCGAACGGCCCGTACATCTTTGCCGGCGTTGCGATCGCCGGTTTGTTCGTGATCGCCCTGCTGTGGAACTCGGGCTCCAAAACGCCCGCCGACGAAGAGGCGACGGCGAGCGGGAAGGGCCGCGCCGCGGCAACGCAGACGGAAGAGCAGCCGATGGGTCGCAGCGCCGACGCCGTCATCGCCGCGTTGCCGCGCGAACTCGATGCGTATGCACGCGTGCCCGCGCTGGAGGAGATGCTCAAGACCGCGACCGACGCCGACCGGCCCGGGATTTCCGAGGCGCTCGCCCGTGCCCGCGATGGCGAGCGCGCGGCGCGTGAGCGCTTTTTCGGCGACCTCGAGTCGATCTTCGCCAAGCAGGTCGAGGCGGGCGAGTTCGCGCGGGCGCGTGAGATCTGGTTCTTCCTGCGCGGCGATCCCCACTGGACGCCGATTCCCGGCAGTTACACCGAGCGCATTATCCAGTCCAACATGGAGCTGGAAAACGTCGCGTCGGCGGCGCGCTCGCGCCTGCTCGGCGAGGTCGTGATCGCCGAGGACGCGCACGACTTCAAGCACGCCGAGCAGTTGGTGCGCGAGGCGCTGGTGCGCTTCCGCGGCACCGCGGTTGAACGCAACCTGACGGAGCGGCTGGCGGAAATCGAGCACGCGCTCACCGTGGGGGTGAAGATTCCCGCGAGCAAGCCCAAGACGAGTGTGCGCGGCGACACGCGCAAGCGGATGACCGAGTTGATGGCGCAGCTGTCGCAGCGCGACTTCGCGACCGTGGCCGCCGGGCTCAAAGAGCTGATCGCGGCATCGGACGACGCCAAGGAACAGATCGAGCTGGAAGAGCGCGCGGGCGAGGTGCAGGCCGCCGCGGCGTTGCAGGCCAAGCTGGTCGCGGCGCTCGCGACGGGCAAGGCCTCCAAGCGCCAGATCGCGAACCGCTGGACGGTGCTGGGCGGCGATGCCAAACAGCTCAAGGTGCGCAGCAAGGGCAACGAGCACGCCTATCCGTGGAACGAGGTGCCGCCCGTGTTGCACCTGGCCCTGCTCACGCGTCACGTCGAAGAGCTGCCCACGGGCGCGCTCGGGCTGCTGGTGGCCGCGCAGTCGATGGGCGGCGACGCCGAGAAGAACGAGGCGATCGCGACGGCGTTCAGCGTCGTGGACGAACAACAGCGCGCGGCGCTCGACAACTACATCGCCGAGGTGGTGCGCAACGAGCCGATGCCCGAGGGCGGCTATGTCATGCACGAGGGCGCGCTCATGTCGCGCGCCGTCTACGTGCGGCAGCAGGAAGAGGAGCTGATCAAGGGGCTCCAGGAGCAGTTCAACGCTGCCTACGCCGCGATCAAGGCGGACAAGAGCCTCAAGAAACTCAACAAGCTCATCGCGCGCAAGGGCGAACTGGACGCTGCGCGCGCCCATGCGCTGGAGCTCATCTTCGACACCAAGAAGTACTTCTATCCTTATCGTCACCGCGCGGCCGAGTACTACCCGGTCCAAAAGGAAGTCGACCACCGCGTCGAGGCGGTGCGCGATATCTGGGACGAACCGGGCGTCGTCAAGGTCGCGCAGGGCGCCGGCATGATCCGCCTGCTCAAGAACTTCGACGAGGCGGCGACGGAGCTGGAAAAACGCTTCATCGACATCGAGGAAAAGGTCTACGAGGTGGAGTTCCTGCGCTCGTACTTCGGGCAGAAGTTCAACATCCAGACGCTCTATCGCCATCCGGACGAGCGCGAACTGCTCTCCTACTCCGTCGAGGTGATGGAGTCGAACACGACCGTGTCCGGCGACATCAAGGACAACGAGCGCGAGCAGACGGCGGTTACCAACCGCTACCGCATGATGTTCGGCAGACAGCCCGTGCGCGTGGTCGAAAAACTGGTCGATAGCTCGCGCGGCCACTGCAAGGAAATGTCGGAGATCGGCTATTTCGGACACTTCAGTCCGACGCCCGGTCGCAAGACCCCCTACGACCGCATGCGGCTCTCCGGCTACCAGTACGGCGCGTCGGAGAACATCGTGGCGGGGACGACCGATCCCAAGTCGTCGCATCAGCGCTGGTGCCATTCGAGTGGCCATCACCGTAATCTGCTGATGGAGCCGTGGACGGAGATGGGGACCGGGGCCTACGGCAGCATGATGTGCCAGAACTTCGGCCGTGCGCCCAAGTGGCGCGGAAGCAAGCCCGGCGAGGGCGGAGATTCCGGCAAACGGCGCGATTCCGCTTTGAAGCGGGGCGATGGGCTCGACCCCGACGACGATACCGACAACGATAGTAGCGATGAGCCGTTCGATTACGGTCCCGACGACGAGTAGAATCCCCGCACAGTGCCGAACCTGACCATCCACGAGAAGGGGACCGAGAGTCTCCAGAACATTGACGGCGACCGCGTGACCATTGGCCGCGCGCCGCATAACGACATCCAGATCCACGACGGGCACGCCAGCAAGGAACACTGCCTGCTGGTGCTTCGCGGCGATCGCTGGAAGCTGATCGACCTGGAGAGCCACAACGGCACGCGCGTCAACAAGGCGTTCAAGAACCAGGCGTGGCTGGCGCACGACGACACGATCCGCATCGGCGAAACCGAGCTGCGCTTCGGCTTGGAAAGTCGTGCCCGCCAAGCGGCTACGCGACCGCCCAAGGCGTCCGCCGGGGTTGCTGCCGGAGTGCGCCCGCCCTCGCGGCCGGCGCGCGACGAGTTTGAAGACGATTACGCGCCTCCGCCCCCGTCGCGGCCGAGCAAGTCGGCGGGCGAGAAGTTCCTGATCTTCGGCGGCGCAGCGCTCGGCCTCGTGATCACGATGTGGATCGTCGTCACGCAGGGCGGCATGCTGGCGCAGGACTCGTACAACGAGAAGGTACGGCGCGAGGCGAATCGGCTGGTCGGCAACGGCCAGTGGGACGAGGCGATTGCGTACCTTGAAGAGCACTCCGACCCGAGCGGCAACGCCTACGACATCAACAAGCGGCGCATCGCGGAGTTGGAGCGCAACAAGCCCGACTACAAGAAGTCGATGCGCGAGACCGCGGCGCGCAAAGTGCTGTCGCGCATGGCCAACAAGATCGCCAACTACAATCGCGGCGGCTCGGCCGACCCGCAGTACATCCTCGAGCTAATGAACCGGATCAAGACGGAGTACGCGGGGACCGAGCAGGATGCGCTGGCGGCGCAGAACTACCCGGCGTTCTATGCGGGCCGCGTGCCGGAGCCCGGCATCCACACGAGCAACCCGCTCCGAAAGACAAAGAAGGAGTGGGAGGCGATCTGCGAAAAGGCGGACGACTACCGCAAGCAGGAGCACTTCCGCGAAGCGCGCGAAACGCTCATCAAGTTCGTGCGCGTGCGCGAGGCGACGCTCAACGAAGTGCAGCTCGACTACCTCAACAAGGAACTCGAAAAGCGCGTCAACTCCATCGACCACCTCGCGCGCACCTACTTCTCGAGCGTCGAGCGCCGCGCGCACGGCCTAGTCAAGAACTCCCGCTTCGACCAGGCCATTCAGCTCTACCGCAACGTCATCGCCAACTACGGCATCGACAAGCTCGCCCGCAAGGCCAAAGAAGCCATCGCCGACATCGAGCAGAAGAAAGCCGAAGCTGGCCCGAAGGGGGGCTAGGGCTGGAGAAGGCGGGGTCGCCAGCCGATCCCCTTCCGGATGCCTCGCTCCGCCACCGTCGCTCATTTGGGCGCCGTCTGCGTCTTGATGTCGCTCTTTCTGCCGATCGTGGGTGCGCCTCTATTGGCGGCCATGCAGGCGCACGTGGGGCCGCTGCCGTCGGGGTTCTCGATTTTCGATCTGGCGCGCTTGCAGGGGGTCGGATCGGTTTCATGGCACGCGTTGATCGTGCTGACGATGGGCGGCGTCGCCGCGCTGATGGCATTTACCGGTCCGCATCAGGGGCTCAAGCCCGCACTATCCACGAGACCCGCGGTTCTGGGCGGTCCGCAGCGCCGATCTCCGCGTCTCTCGTCATCGTAGTGAGGCATGGAACACAACCTCCTCCTCGTTCCTTGATCTCGACGCTGCGTCCTCGCCCAGAACAAGATGCACGAATGACGAAACCGGCTTGTGCCGGTGCGCGCCGATGAACTACGAGGCTCCGATGGCCGATGCGCGCGGGGCTCGAGAATAGTGCGGGCTGGCTCCCGGGCGGACTTTGGATGCTCGGTATCGCCGTTGAACTGCGCATCCTGTTTCTGCAGGTCGCCGCGATGAATGGCAACACGCCCGACGATTCGTTTCTGCGCGCCGCGATCGCGCCGTAGGGGTGGGTGGCCGCCGGCGTCGGTGCGCTGCTGCTGGTTTCGGCGGGCGTTGCCGCGCGACGCGTTAGGTGATCGTCTTACCCAGAGCCGAGAGGATCAGTTCCACCGCAAGGTGGCCGGTGCGGTTGCGGTCGTCGAGGATGGGGTTGGTTTCGACCACTTCCAGCGACAGCAGGCGATCGGTCGCGGCGATCATTTCGCACGCGAGGTGCGCTTCGCGATAGGTCAGCCCGCCCGGCACCGGCGTGCCGACGCCCGGCGCCGCCTCGGGGTCGAGGCTGTCCATGTCGAAGCTGGTGTGGAAACCGCAGGTCCCGTTCGTCACGACGTGGAGCGCTTCCTGCATGCACGTCGCAAAACCGCGCGCGTCGATTTCGTTCATCGGGTAGTGGGCAATGCCCTGCGCGCGAATCCAGGCGCGCTCGCCCGGATCGACCGAGCGCAGCCCGATAATCGCCACCTTGGTCTTGTCGATGACCGGCGTCGCATGGCCGAGACCGGTGAGTAGCGGATCGCCGTTGCCCAGCAGCGTCGCCAGCGGCATGCCGTGGATGTTGCCGGACGGGCTTGAACTGGGCGTGTTGAG
>CBDURV010000201.1:0-7146 GCA_965369495.1 uncultured bacterium | reverse complement strand
AAGTAATCCGCCAGCGCCTGCACGGCGCTGCCGTCACGAATGTTGCCCAGCGCACGGATGGCGTTGAGGCGCACAGGCACCTCGGAGGGCAGTTCCGCCTTGAGCAGCGCGGTCAGCGTCGGGGTGAGGGACTCCCAGTTGAAGAGTCCGTTACCGGCGTCGGTTTCCGCGACCGCGTCGAGAATGAGGGCACTGGCCGCGTAACGCGCCACGGCGCCGGGCGCTTCCTCACCGAAGCTGTCCTTGACGACCTTGGCGAACTCGGCGGTGGGCAGGCCCGGACCCTCGGGGACCGGGGAGATGCCCTTGACCTTGTTCTTGTAGAGGTTGCGCCACTGGTCGCTACCGGTCTGCTGGGGGGTGCCGACGATCACGATCGGAACGTTCTTGGTGATCTCGCTGCCCATCAGCTTGGCGATCAGCTCCAAGGCCTCCATGTCGTCGAGGTCGGAGCTGATGACGATCATGTCGAGCCCGGCGAGGCGCACGCCGCGGACGTAACCGTCCGAGCCGCTGCCCGCGCTGAACGCGATGTAGTTGGCCTTGTTCAGCTCGTCGAGCATCTTGTTGCGACGGCTGTCGTTCGAATCGACGACGAGCACGTTGCGCGGGATGATCTCGCCGGCGGCGCGGGCGATGAGCTGCATGAAGGCTTCCGGCGTGGGCCAGGAGCCGATGCGGCGCATGCCGTTGAAGCGCAGGACCGCCTCGGCGGCGGCCAGACGCACGAGCGCCGACTTGGCGGTCGTCGCCTGCACGACGGGGTGGCTCTCGGAGAAGTCCGCACCGGCGTAGACGTTGTCCATGACGGTGAGGAGCGACGCCGCGGTGCCGAAGTCGTCGTTGGCGAGCGACTCCGAAAGCGCCTGGGCGAGCGTGTTCCAACCGAGGCCGGAAAGCAGGCCATTGATGTGCTCAAGGCCCGCGGCGGCAGCTGCGACAGCTTCGTCGTCGTCGGCGATCGCGGCCGCGGCGACGGCGGCGATCTTCTCGGCCGCGAGTACGCGGGCGAGCATGGAAGCGGCCGCGAGATTGTTCTCGTCGGAACCGAGGGCGTCGTAGGACGCTTCCTCGGCAAGCTTCAGCACGTAGAGATGGCGCGAGATCGGGAAGCGCTTGAGGCCGCCCTCCCAACGCCAGACCACGACCGGCTTGTCGCCACGTCCGAGCACGCGGTAGTTGCCGTCGTAGTACATCTTCGACAGCCGCAGGTAGAGGTCCGAGGCGCTCATGCCCGCCGCCCAGTTGTAGCGAGCGGTCAGCTTTTCGAGCGCCTGCGACGCCTTGGTGCGCACGCCGTCGTCCTTATCGGTGGCAGCGGCCTCGGCCAGCGCAGGCAGGCTGCGCATGTCGCCGATGGCGCCCAACTCGATCGCAACCAGCCGTCGCACGCTCGCCTGGGAGCTTTGCAGCGCCTCGTTGAGCGGGAGCACAGCGTCACGGCCCAGACGGTTCTGGAGCGTGATGTGCGCCTGGATGCGATGGTCGGTGTTGCCCGACTTGAGATACGCCAGCAGTCCGGGCACCGCGAACTCGCCGTAGATGCGCGAAAGCTCGCTGGCCGCCTCGAAACGCTCGGTCTCGTCTTCCGACGTGACCGCAGTCTTGACCACTTCGGCCAACCTGGACGCGTCGAACGCCTGACCCGGAAGGATCGGCATCGCTCTGTTCAGGATCGCGCTGACAACCTTGCGGCCGTCGGCGCCCGATGCCATGACCGCCAGCAGCGCTTCATATTCAGCGCGACCGAGTGCGGCCGAGACCTCCTCACTTGAGGGGTCGGCAGCGAGTGCCCTTCGCAACGTCGCGATGCCTTCCTTGTACTTGCCCGCGCGAACCTGCTCCAAACCAGTCTTGAGCAGTTCGCCCGCACCCTGCGCAAAGGCAGGGCTGTCGAGCAGGATGCTGGTGGCCGGAAGCGCCACAGCCAAGAGAAGCACGATCACGCGCGCCAGGGGGGTTCCGCCTGTCGCCATTCCGTTCCTCCGTCCGATTCTTTTTTTGCCGTTCATGGCGCGGTTATCCGCGCCGTTATCCACGCACACTTGCCCCCCGGGATCGCCTAAGGCTCCCGGTCTGGGATGGCACAGTTAAGAGGATCGGCCCCCCGTTTTCAAGCGGAATCGGCGCAATCCGTCAGGTGGTCGCCTACCCGCGCCCGAACGCGCATTCCGCCGCAGCCCGCAGCGTCATCGGGTCTTGCCCGGGAGCGACCAAAACCGCCTCCGGGTGAAGATCTTCCAGCAGAATCGACGGCCCGAAGAGCAAGAGCGTATGCGCCTCGCCTGCGGCGGCCCGGACCACGTCGGGGAGCACCATTTCGCCGCCCCACGCGCAATCGGGTCGCAGAATCGCGATTGTCGGCTGCGCGAGGCCGCGTCCCGCTCCCTCGGAAACCAACTTCCCGTCAAAATCGCGCTCTTCGTACGCCAAACCGGCGTCTACGGCCATTTCGGCCCCCTTGCCCGCGAGCGACCAGATGCGCAGCGCATAGTCGCCCTGTTCCAGCGGGAACTCGCCGCGGGTGCGCAGGGAATGCGCCGCGGCCTTTTCGAGCGGATCGCGCAACGGCACGGAGGCGGCCATCATGCGCTCCAGCGAAACGTCGGTGCCTGCATCAACGACCGCGGCGAGCACGCCCTCGACGTCTTCCGGACAAAGCTGCACATCGCAGCCGGCCGCCAGCGCGAGCGCCGCGGCCTCGCCCTCCGTGCGCCCGCCCCGGACCCCTTCCATCAGCAGCGCATCGGTCACCGTCAGCCCGCGAAATCCCATTTCGTCGCGTAGCAGACCGGTCATCACGCGGTGCGAGAGGGTCGCGGGCAGGTTTTCGTCGCCCGTCAGCGCGGGCGCGGCGAGGTGCGCCGTCATGACCGCGTCCACGCCGGCGGCGATGGCAGCCGCGAAGGGCGGCAGGTCGCGCTCGGCCCAGACCGAGAGCGGCGCATCCACCCGCGGCAGCCCGGAGTGGCTATCGACGTGCGTGGCGCCGTGGCCGGGAAAGTGCTTCGCGCAGGTGCGCAGCCCTTGTGCGCGCGCCCCCACCACGAAGCGCGGGGCGCTCATGGCCGGTTCGAGAAACGCGCGCGCCTGGATGATCGGATTGAGCGATTCGCTGCCCACGTCGCAGACCGGCGCGAATGCCATCGTGATGCCCATGCGGCGCGCCTCGACCGCGGTGCGCGCGCCGGCGATTTCGGCCGCATCCGGCCCGAGCGCCGCGGGGGGCGGATGAATCGAGAGCCCGGCGATCTGCTGGCCGGCGCCGCGCTCCAGGTCGGAGGCGATCAGCAGACGGTGCGGGGCGGCCGCCTGCAGCCGGCCGATCAATCCCGGCAGGGTCGCGGTGTCGCCGCCGAAAATGCAGAACCCGCCGACCCCGCGCGCGGCCAGGCGCAACGCGGTATCGAACTCCGCATCGCTGGCCGGAAGCCGCAGCATCGGCATGACGAGACGAAAATAGGGGTGGGTTTCGGGGGCGCCCATATCGCACGAGTCTAAGGCGAGATCTTGCCGAGCACGACGGGCCAGTGCGCACCGGTCGCGCCCGGCAAATTATTGGGGTTGCCGTGAATCGTCTCGTTGGCGAGAACGGCGAAAATCAACGCCTCCTTCGCGTCGGGATCGACCCCCGCTTCGGCCAGCGAAACCACCGCCATGTCGGTGTGCAGTTTGCGCAGGTGCCCCATCAGGACGGGATTGTGAACGCCGCCGCCGCTGACCAGCATCTCGCGCGGCTGATGGCGCGGTCGCACGAACTCCTCGATCGCCCTTCGGATCGAGTGCGCCGTGAACGCGGTCAACGTGGCGATCACGTCTTCGGCGGTCGAGACCCCCTTGCCGCGCAGCAGCGGCAGCACGAAGTCGCGCCCGAACATCTCGCGCCCCGTCGTCTTGGGCGGCGGCAGCGCCATGAAGTTGTGCGAGAGCAGTTTGTGCAGCAGGTTCTCATCGACCCGCCCGCGCGCCGCCCGCGCACCGTTGCGATCGAAGTGCTCCTCGCCGCCGGTGATAATGCGAACCGCCTCGTCCATCGGCATGTTGGCCGGTCCGGTGTCGAACCCGAAGACGTCTTCCACGGTCTCGGTCACGACCGTCAGGTTGGCGATGCCGCCGAGGTTGAGCGTCAGGCGCGGCGGCCCCGGGCGCTGGAAGAGCAGGTAGTCCACATAGGACGCCAGCGGCGCCCCCTCGCCCCCGGCCGCCACATCGCGCGTGCGAAAGTCGGACACGACCGGCGCGCCGACCCGCTCGGCGATCACGTCGCCCTCGCCGATCTGGAGCGTCGCGCCCTTCTCGTGGCTGCCGCGCGGAATATGCACGATCGTCTGGCCGTGCGAACCGACCAGATCGACCTGTTCGCGCGTGATGCCGGCCTGCTCGATGACGGCCAGCGCCGCCTGCGCGAACAACTCGCCGAGAATGAAGTTGTAGCGGCAGACCGTCTCCGCGTTGGCGCTGCCGAGGTTGAGCACCACCTCGCGATGACGATCGGGAAACGGCTCGGTGCGAAACGCGATCGTCTCCGCGCGCGTTTCGAGACCGTGGCCGCGCACGCGCACCAGCGCCGCGTCGATGCCGTCCGCGCTGGTGCCGCTCAGCAGGCCGACGATCAGCTTCTCGTCCTTGTGCTGCAGATCGGTAACGCGCTTCACGCCAGCGCCTCGCGCAGGTTGCCGCCGTGCGCGTCGAGGCGTGCGCGCGCACGTGCCGCATCGGGTTCGCCGCGCGCCATGAGCACCGCGACGCGCACATCGTCGCCCGCTTGCACGAGCAGTTCGGCGGCGCGCTCGCGATTGATGGCCGCCAGCATGGCGACCATGCGCTCGGCGCGGTCGCGCAACTTGCGGTTGGTCGGACGCACGCGCACCATCCATGGGCCGTAGACGGCGCCGCTGCCCGCCATGGCGGCCGTGGACAGCATGTTGAGCACGGTCTTGGTGGCGCTACCGCCCTTCAGACGCGTCGACCCCGCCAACGCCTCCGGGCCGAGATCGAGCACGATCCGTACGTCGGCCTCGATCGACGAGGCGGCGCTGGCGGTGAGCAGCACGCGCGATCCGCGCGCCGCCGCGAGTGCGCCCGCCACGTAGCGCGCCGTGCCGGACATGGTGATTCCGACCACGCAGTCCTCGGGTTGCGGATCGAGCGCCAGGAGATTGCTGCGGCCCGCGTCGGCGTAGTCTTCGGCGCCCTCCACCGCTTCGGTGAGGGCCGTTGCGCCACCGGCAATGAGGCCGATGACCTGGCCCTCCGCCGCGCCGAAGGTGGGCCCCATCTCGGACGCGTCGAGCACGCCCAGGCGGCCGCTGGTGCCGGCGCCCACGTAGATCAGGCGACCGCCCGCGCGCAGCGACTGCGTCGCGAGACCGGCGGCGTCGGCGATCGCGGGCAGCACCGCTTCGATGGCATCGTTGGCGCGCCGTTCCTCGGCGGAGAGCAGGGTGGCGATCGCCAGCGGCGACATGCAATCCAGCTCCGGCCGATCGGGGTGCGGCTGTTCCGTCGGAAGCGATCCGTAGTCAGGCATACGGAAGGACATTATCTGCGGGAACGGCCCGACATCGGAATCAAACTTCGGGGATCGGCTTTGGGCTCTGAGCTCTGGGCTTTGCGAAACGACCAGACCGACCGCCGGCGAGCGATCTGCTGCGGGGCCTCGACTGTCGTGGAGCCAGCACTTGGACATCCGATGCCCCACGTCAATCCGCTCGCGAGTGGCTGACCTGGTTGCGGCGCAAAGCTCAAAGCCCAGAGCCCAAAGCCGCCCGCAACCGGTGCTCGCGCTATTTGTTGTTCGCTCCCGACGATCCCGGAGGATCCGGGTCCGGCGGGACTCTCGGGGGCGAAAGGCTCTTGCCGGTGGCGCGGCCGAACTTCTGGGTCCAGTAGCGGTTGCCGGCGCCGCCGCAGCCCAGGTCGGTCCAGTTGGAGAGCATGTTGCGGTGGTGGCCGGAACTGCGGTACCACTGCCAGAACGCGCCCACGCCGGTGGAGGCGCCCATGGCGATGTTTTCGCCTACGCCGCCGCCGTAGCCCTCGCGCTGCGCGCGCTGTCCGGGGCTGCGCAGGTGCGCGGTCGGGCTCTGGTGCGCGAAGTAGGGCACGTCGCGCATTTCGATCGAGTGCTTCCGGGCCGCACGAACCAGACGCTCATCAATCTTGACCGCGGTGAGCCCCATCATCCAGCGGTAGGCGCTGACCGCATCGACGTTGGCGCGCTCCTCCTTGTCGACGGTCGTGCCCTTGAGCCCCTTGTTGTACTTCTCGACCGCGAGGTTGTATTCGATCGCGCTCTGGCTGAAGCCCGGCACGGCGACCGTGCGCACGTCGATCTTCTTTTCGACCAGCGCAACGGCGTCGTCGTACACGGGCGCCGCGAGCGGATCGACCGCCGCCAACCGTTCGTCGAGCGCGCGCAGTTCTCCGTCTATGGCCTGCGCGGACTCCGAGTCCTCGAGCAGCAGCGCGTAGGGGTGTTCCCACAGCTTGCGCACCTCGCCCACAAGATCGTCGGCGCGCTTTTGCGCCGCGGCGCTCTTGTTGGGATACGGATAGAGCTTCGGGCTGAGAATGAACGCGAGCGCGGCCTTGCGGCGCGCCAGCAGTTTGGGCCCGAAGAGCTTCGAATAGCGCCCGCGCGAAAACGCCTTGGTGCGCGTCAACTCCTCGACGGCAGCGGCGCGACGCGCGCGAATCGAGCGACCCAGCGCATCGGTCGCGGTCGGTCCGAGCGACTCGAGTTCGGCCCAGATCGTGAGGCGTCGCTTTTCGCTGGCGCGCGACGCGTCCCGTTCGAGTTTCGCGATCTTCTCCTGCAGCAGCACGAGGTCGCGCTCGTCCGGGGTGACGATACGCTTGCGGAACAACACGAAGCCGCCGGACGGTGCATCGATGCCGCGACGGCGCGCGAGAATGCGCGTAAAGGTCGAGGGCGTCTGCTCCGACTCGAAGTAGTCCACGTAGGCGCGCGCGGCCTCCTTGACGAGCGTCTCGTCCTCGTAGAAGAGGGCAACGGCGAGACGCGGCGGCTTGACCAGGCCCGCCTGCCGGAAGAGCTTCACGAATGACTTGGCGGGAATCTCCTTCCACGCATAGGCCTTCTCGCCCTGCTTCGTCGTGAATCGCACGGTCTTGCCGTCGGCG
>CBDURV010000200.1:0-7185 GCA_965369495.1 uncultured bacterium | reverse complement strand
GCTCTAACCAACTGAGCTACACCCCCATAGTGGGAAGGGAAAGTCTAGACCGGGCTCGGGGCGTGTCAACCATTGATGGAGGATCGCCAGGAGGTACGAAAAAGCCGGAAGCGGCCGTGATGGCCCGCTCCCGGCGGGTGGAATCCGAAGTTAATCGGGTGGGGATTTTCGGTTTACTTGAGGTACTTCCGCATCGCATCCTCGAGATGGTTGCGGAGGAGAATCTCTAGGCTTTTCTCGGTTTCGTTCAGGAACTCGACCAGATCCTGGCACTTGGGATCGTCGCCATGGGTCTTCGCGACCCGACGCATCGCCTTGAGCAGCTTGTCGGTGTCGAAGACTTCCGGATGCTCATCGCGCGACAGGTGGACGACGAGTTGCCCGTCCTGCACCTTGAACTGCGCGTTCTTCTTGGACGCCGTCACCGACGTTCTCGTCTTCTTGCGCTTGGTGGTCTTGCGCGCTGTAGTAGCCATGCCCACACATCGGCGCGCGGCGCATCGCGACCCAAGCATTGAGTGCGTGATCATCGAAAAGTGGTCCCGAATCGAAACAGGCCCCGAACATCGCACCTACTTGCGGCCGATACGGCGCTCCCCGTAGGTTTCCAGGGTCATCGCCATCAGGGCGGTCGCGTAGACACGGCCCCCGTCGCGCGCCCACGGTCCGAGCGGATCCCAGCTACCCGTGCGGGCCCCGGACCCCTCTCGGAACTGCGACTCGAGCAGCGCGGGGCGGATCGACTTGTTCCAGCGCTTCCACTCCGGCCCACCAATCTGGTGGCAGGCGCGCGTGCCCCAGTACCAGTAGTACTGGTCAATGCGGCCTGTCTTGCGCTCGAACCTCGGCGGGTCCATCAGGAGCAGGCCGATGCCCTTCTGGATGACCGCGTCTTCGCGCGACTGACCCGCATGCAGGCGCGCCACGATCGAACTGGCGGTCATCGCCTGCGTCAACTCGGACGGGAACGTGTCCTGCAGCCCTTCGGGGCGCGCGGAGGTGCCGCCGCGGAAGTTGTAGCCCGTCTGGCCCGTCGCGGGATCGGTCATCTTGTCCATCCACGCACGAGCGCCAATCATGGCCTGCTCGTACTCGCGGCCCTCGATTTTAAGGCCGGCCGCGCGCGCCTTCGCGAGCGCCTCGACGCACCAACTCGTGATCGACGTGTCGTTTTCGCCGGTGCGCGGACCGTAGCGCCAGGCCATGTATGGATTGCGCGCCTGGAGGATGAACTTGACCGCTTCCGTAGCGGGCTTGCGGTAGCGCGGATTGCGCGTGAGTGCGAAAGCGTCGCACAGTGCCGCCGTGGCGAGCGCGTGGTTGTAGATGTAGTGCTGGGACGCCCGGGTCCCGATGCATCCTTCCTTGTCCTGGCTGTTGATCAGGAAGCGCAGCCCCTGACGCACGTTTTTCGCGTAGGGATTGTCGAGCGCCGAACCGCGGGCGGTGTAGCCGTCGCCCAAAAACGCCATGAGCGCGAGTCCGGTCACGCCGATGTCGTACAGCGCCCCGCCGGGACCGTCGCACTTGTCGTCGGGCGGATCGTGCCGATTGAATCCGTCGGCGTCCCAGCGACCGTTTCCGTCCTGGTGCACGGAGAGCCAGCGCAGCGCCGCCTTGACTGCCGCGCGCGTCTTGCGCGTCGCACCGGCACTTCGCGCACGCTGCCAGCGGAGCGTCTTGGATACCGGCCCGAGCTTGCCCTCAAGCGCACCGTGGATGGCGAGTGCCGCGTCATAGCACTTGAGCGCCCCCGCAAGATCGCCCGCTGCCTCCAGCTTGGCGCCCTTCGCCAGGAGTAGTCTCATCTCGACCTGCGCCTTGGCCAGGCGCGCGATGCGCGATTCTTCATCGAGGGCATCGCTCGGCTCATCCGCCCAGACGGTGGGGGCCACGATCCCGATCAGTAGCGTGATGGTTGTCCAGCGACTCATGCATTCGGCAACGGAGCGCGGCCGGGTTGGTTCGGCGATTTCTTCAAGGACACGAAAATGCCCCGCGGCGGCGCACATTCGCGCGTCGCCGCGGGGCATTCGATTGACCCTAGTTCTTCGCCTTGACGCGCACCGAGATGATCCTGACGTCATCAGCCGGCTTGCTGCCGGCGCCGACCGCGGTTACGCCGATCTTGTCGACGACATCCATGCCCTTGATCACGCGACCGAAGACGGTGTGCTTGCAGGTCAGGTGGTCGGTATCGACCAGGTTAATGAAGAACTGCGAGCCGTTCGTGTTGGGGCCGCTGTTCGCCATCGCGATGACGCCGCGCTTGGGCGCCTTCGAGGCCAGGGAATCGTCGTACTTGTAGCCGAGGTTGGTCAGCAACTGCTCGTACGACATCTTCTCAAGCTCGGCGATGATCTCCGTCTCTCTCGCCTGCATGTTCGCAGAGGCGGTGGCGCGGTTGGAGACGTCGATGTTGAGCTTCTTTACCGTGGGCGCCACCGCGCCCCTCTGGAAGTCGGGACGGCCAATCCTCAGCTTGGGGTTCGGCTTGCCATTCACGTAGACCATGAGCTTGTCGTAGCCGAAGCTCTTCGCGCTGATCTCGTCGGCGAACTTGTAGCCGGGGCTACCCGTGCCGCTGCCGAGCGGGCAACCACCCTGGATCATGAAATCCTCGATCACGCGGTGGAAGATGAGCCCGTCATAGTAGGGACGCTTCACCTTCTGGTTGGTCCTCGGGTCCGTAAACTCCTTCGTGCCGGTCGCGAGGCCGATGAAGTTCGCGACGGTCTTGGGCGCGGCATCCTTGAACATCTCGAGTTCGATGTCGCCCATCGAAGTCTTCATGACTACGACGGGGTTGCCCGCTGCAGCAGCGCTCTCGGGCGCCTCTTTGGAATGCGGTTCAGACGACTTCTCCGGAGCGTTCTCCGTCGTCTTTTCGGGGGATTTGGCGGCGCCGCAACTCGCTGCCACGAGCGGCAGACAACAGAAAAGCACGGCAGCAAAGAGATGGGCAATTCGGTTCATACGGCGACATTGTAGAGGGGCTTGGTAGCGACGCTAACGTGCGGAAACCGGCGCATCGAGCGGACGCATGCGCTCCACCACGCTGCCCACCGTCATGTCGGGGCCGAAGCGGGCGAACGCGACGGAAAGCTGCTCGCGCCGCAGGATTCCGACCATGCAGATGTGGTCGAGAACGGAAAATTCCGACTGCCCCGTGCGCGCGAAAAATGCCGAGCGGCTTGGCGAGAGTATCGTGCGGCGTGAGCGCCTCGGGCCGGGGCTTCGTGCTTTGCTCCACCCACCGTTGCTCAACGCCGCCCTACACCCAGACCACCATCGCGATGAGGATCAGGATCGGGTTGCCGACCATCATGCCGACGACGGCGAATCCGACCGCCAGCACGCGCCCAAGAGTCACCGCGATGCGCGTGGCGCGCACGACGCCGAGGCGGAAGGGCTACAGCGCCGTCAGGTGATGTGCCAGAAACACTTCAATGTCCCACTGCGATGCCGAGCGACGCGGAGCTGGACGTTGAGGACCGCCCAGAACCGCGGGTCTCGTGAATAATGCAGGCTGGCTCGTGCAAAAGGACACACCCGAAGAGCGTTCCGAGCAGCGCCACGCCCGCGTAGTGCCACTCCGACAGGCCGACAACGGCGAGCAGAAGCACCAAAGTCCAGTGCACCCGCACGCGGATGCCGGACACGGAGAAGACGTTCCAAGACCTGTTCATGATTCGCTACACCGGAATACGTCGCACACGGTGTTCCGGATCGTTCAAGAAGCTCGACTGGCGCAGGGAATAGGTATCGAACTAACCGGCAGCGTGGTTTCCACTCCCCCCGCGCCCCCCATTTCGCATGCGTGGTTTCCGGTTGCTTTGCATCCAATTCGAACGATGGCACAACCAGCCGTTCTCGAGCGTTGTATCTTCGGAATGCGTACGAAATTCATACTGGTTGCGGCGGCCTGCATGCTCGCGCCTCTGATTCCGATGGCCCTCTTGTCTGCACGCGAACCGGTCGTCGCCGCGCCGATTCCTTCGTACGCCCTCAATGTGCTGCGACCCGGGCCGCTGGTTCCCGAGGTGATGGTTCCGACCATTCTCGCGACGGTTCCATGCACGCTGGCCGAAGGGCTTCCGCCCTCGTGAGAACTGCGAACGGGCGGCACGGTCGTGTCCGCCTACCTCGACGCCGTCGGCGCGTTCCCGACGGACCTGGAACACGACCCGATCGCGGCGGAACTCGCTCAGGTGTTTCGTGCGCTTCCGGCCCAGAGTGAGCAGATGCGCGGCGTCGTCTCGCACTACCCGCGGCGCGACCTGCCCGGCAAGTGCGTGGCGATCACCACGGTCTTCCATACGCTGCCGGACGAGCACATCATGGAGGACATGCCCGGAGTGCAGCGCCTGCTGCTGCGACTCGGGGATGGTCGCGCGACGGCCGGGATGCTCTTCGAAGTGCGGCAGGTCTGGCAGACCGAGGGCGATGAGCCGCGCCTGATCGAGGCGACCGTCGAGGTGACCGATCGCTTCCGGAGCCGTGCGATGCGGGATATCCACACGGGCCTGTTCCGCAACGGCGCCGTGAACCGCATCACCATCGACATGACGCGCGCCGGCCACCTCTCGAAGTACGGCGGGGGAACGCGGCGCGGGCTCATCTGGTGCGATCGCTCCTTCGGGATCGGTCAGCCACGCCCCTACAGCGCCGCCTACCGCATCCGCCCGCACAGCGAGGTCCGCCTCGACCTCGATCCGCAGGCTGTGACCGCGCTGCGCGAGTTTGTGACACGCTTCTAACCGGCAGCGCCGTTGCCACAGGCCCGCGAAGGGCCCATTCGCATGCTCCGTTTCCGGATCCTTCGCTTCCAAAACGAGGGACGGCACCGCGATATGTTTTCGAGCGTTGTTTCGTCGCAATGCGAACGAAACTCCTCCTGCTTGGGGCGGCCTGCGCCTTTGCGGCCCTGATCCCGTCGACCGGCCTCCCCACACGCAACACGGTCGTCGCCGCGCCGATTCCGCGCGCCGCAGCGACTCCGCGGGCCGGAATGGGCCTCGACTCTTACGCCCTAGCGTCGATTCGGCCAGCGCCCGTGATTCCCGATGAGATGCTTCCGACCATCCTCGTTCCGTTCACGGCGACGCTGCGCGAGGGCACGCCTCCTTCGTGAGAGATTCGTTGCGGCCGGTCGGTCGTCACGGACTACTTGGACGCGATCGGGCCGTTTCCCGGCGCACACGCCGGACGGGTGGCCGCGGAATTGGCCTCGGCGTTCGCGCAGTTGCGTGGGCGCCCGGAGTCCCTGCGCGCGTTGGTCACCCACTACGCACGGGAGGATCTCGCGGGCAGGTGCGTCGCCATCGTCACCGCCTTCCACGATCTGCCCGACAACACGGTCACGGAAGACGAGGCGGCATTCGCCGAGTTCGTCTCGGCACTCCAGCGCGGCATTCCCACACCGGGCATGCTCCTCGAAGTGCGGCAGGTCTGGCAACTTGCGGGATCGCAACCGCGCCTCATCGAAGCGACGGTCGAACTCACCGACGCGTTCGACACGTTCACGCCCCGCCACGTCTTCGAAGGTACGTTCCCGGACGAGGCGGTGCAGGCCATCACCGCCGATATCACGCGCGGCGGGCATTTCGAATACGCGGGCGGCGGCGCACGGCGCGGCATCATCTGGTGCGATCGGTCCATGGGCCTCGGCGAACCCCGGCCGTGGAGTGCCGCCTATCGGCTGCGACCGGCGCGTGAGTTCGGCGAAGCGCTCGACCCCGAGTTCGTCGAGGCGCTCAAGCAGTTCGTTCGTCGGCTCTAGAATCAGGACCGCTCGGGGCCCCGATTGCAACTTCGGCTGCGCGGAACTCTGATCCGAGTTGGCGCGTTGTTTCAGCGACATGCGAATAACAATCCCCACGTTCACCGCACTGCTCTTCGTCGCCGTCGCGATGTCCTGCGGTCGAGAGCCGACAGCGACTCCCCCCGAACCGGCAGCCGCAACGAAGCCCGATCCGGTTCCGCGCGCGGACGCGCAAGTCCCGTCCTACGCACTGCGCGTGCTACGACCGGCCCCCTTGCTGACACCGGACCTTCTCATGACCAACCTCTTGCCGATCGACGCGAAGTTGGCGCCGGGTACCCCTCCTGGGTGAGAGATACGCAGCGGCCGGTCGGTCGTGACGGACTATCTGAAGGCGGTCGGCGCGTTTCCCACGGCGCAAGCCGGCGGCAACGCGATCGCGGCCGAACTCGCCGGGATCTACGCCGCGCTGCCGGCACGACAGAGCGTGCTGCGCGCCAACGTCACCCACTACCCACGCAACGATCTACCCGGGAAGTGCTTCGGCGTCGTGACCGCGTTCCACGATCTGCCCGACTTCACGATCGCCGAGGATCTGGAGTCGTTCACCAAACACCTCGACGGACTGAGGAGCGGACGCGAGATGCCCGGATCGATCTTCGAGGTGCGGCAGGTGTGGCAGATGGCCGGCGACGAACCGCGCCTGATCGAGGCCACGGTCGAGTTCTCCGACCGCTTCGCATCCCTCGCTCCGCGCCGACTCGCGCCAGGTTTTTTCCCCGACAAGGATGTCCAAAAGATCAGCGCGGACCAGATGCGCGGCGGCCACTTCGAGCACGCGGGCGGTGGCGTTCGCCGCGGCATTATCTGGTGCGACCGCTCGATGGGGCTCGGCAAGCCGCGGCCGTGGAGCGCCGCGTATCGGGTGAGCCCGAAGCGAGAGTTCAGTGACGCGCTCTCCCCCGAACTGGTCGCCGCTCTCAAGCGCTTCGTCAGTCGGTTTTGAAGCGGAACATGACGTCGTCCGGAAAGAGGCGCTGGCCGCCCGCGCTGCGGTAGAGGCGCATGGCGGGCTCGTTGGAGGCGTTCGTGATCAGCCAGACCGGCCCCGGCACCATGTCGAGGAACGTCTCCAGCAGAACGGTCCCGACCCCACGCTGGCGATGCTCCGCCTCGACGTCGATCTCGTAGAGCAGGTACATCGGCTGCGGACCGTCGATGCGCGGCAACTCGTAGCCATAGGCCCAGCCGACGGCCGCGCCGCGCTCAAAGGCCGCCAACAGCACGTGGCGCTCATTCGCGAGCCAGCCCTGCATCTGCTCGACACTCTGCTCCGCGCCGGGCGCGCATTGCTGGAAGCGCCCCACGAGATCGTGAGCCAGCTCGGCATCGCGCGGTTCGAGCCGGCGCACTTCCATCAC
>CBDURV010000199.1:0-7192 GCA_965369495.1 uncultured bacterium | reverse complement strand
TCAAAGTACGCGCCGATCGAGTCCGTCGTCGGGCACCAGCATGCGTGCTCCCTCGACCTGCACTCCGGGTTCCGTGAGCGCCACGACGCAACCTCCCCACCCCGCGCCGGTCATGCGCGCGCCGAAGATGCCGGGCACGGCGATGAGCGCATCCACGATCTGGTCAATGGTCGGGTGGCTGCAGCGGTAGAGATCCCGCAGCGAATTGTGGCTCTCGGTCATGAGTCGGCCGAAGCCGCGCAGGTCTTCGCGGTCGACGAGCCTAATGCCCTGCTCGACGCGCGCCATCTCCTCGATCACGTGGCGGTGCGCGTCGGTGCCCGGCGTGCGTGCTTCCACGATGCGCTCGGCATACGGCGTGTCGGCCACGCGGCGCGGCAAATCCGGATCGATGAACAGCAGCACCGCGTTGGGCAGCGGCAGATGGAAAAACGTGTTGTCCGAACAGTCGAGCGCGAAGATGTTGCTGCCCAACGCGCAGGCCGCCGTCGCCTGATCCATGAAGCCACACGGCACGCCCACCTTTTCGTTTTCCGCCTTTTGGCAGAGGCGTGCGACTTCGAGTGCCGGCAGTTCGGTCACCGCTCCGGCGACCGCCACTTCCAGCGCCGCGGAGGACGAGAGCCCCTTCGCTTCCGGAACGGTGGAACTGATCTCAAGCCGGCCCGGTTGCGTTTCGATGCCTTCCTCGGCCAGCACCGCCAGCACGCCATCGACATACCGGCGCCAGTCGCCGTCGGGCGCGTGCCCTTCCGACGTGATCTCCCAGCGGTCGCCCGGCGTGTAGCGCACCTGCGTCCGCAGGTTGACCGCCACCGGCAGCACGGTGCCGCCCTGGTGATCGACGTGTTCGCCCAACAGATTCACGCGGCCGGGCGCGGAGGCGACAAGAGGCTGCCGAATCACTTCCTATCGCCCCACTGCTTGGCGATGTGCGCCTTGAGGTCCTGCGCCTCCTTGTCGTACTTCTTCAGCACGAACTTGGGCGCCCTGCGATTGGCCTTGAACATGCTCTTCTTCCACTTCTTGTAGGTGCTGGGTACTGTGCCCTTGCCGAACAGCATGAGATGCGTGTAGGCCCACGCCGTCGCCTGCTTGTCGAGCGTCTCGTCGCGAATGTAGTCCCCCTCGGACCACGCCAACACGGTCTTGAGCCGTTCGGGCGTCGCCTCGCTGCCCTTCGCCAGCAGGCGCCCGACGAGGACCGGCACCTCCTCGCTGCCTTTGCCCTTGCCGTCGCTGCGGGCGGCGGCCTCCATGCAACTCGCAAGACCGCGCCGGAACCAGGGCGGCGGGGTGGCCCTGAGATCGCGGTGCAGCGTCGCCTCGGCGAAGGCGTACGCGAGCGCGCCCTTCCACGCGGCGCGCTTGGTCTTGTCCTTGGGCGGTGCAATGACGACGATCATGCGGGCGAGGCGGTCGTAGACAACCGGCGGCTCGCCGAAGCGGTTGGAGAACGCGATGAAATTCTCCTCGGTACAACCGCGCACATGCAGCGGCGGCGCCTTGCGGTCGGATTTCGTTCCGAGCCGCGACCAGAGCTTGGCGAAGCGATCGTATTCGGCGCCGACGGCATCGAGCGCGCCGGAGCCCTCCGCCGCGGCATGCAGCATGAGGGCGCCCTTGTGGTCGCGGTGAATGTCCGCCTCGGGTGCTTCCGGCTTCTTCCAGCGCGCGCCCGCGGTAACAAGCGACGCGGCCATTTCGTCCGCCACGCCGCGGGTGCGCTCGAACGATCCCTCGTTGGAGATGAGGCGCAGCGTGTACCCGACGGTGCCGTCGTCGAAGCCGATGAAGTAGTCGACCGACTCGCCCTGGCGACCGCGCACCACCATGCGAGGGGGAGTGCCCTTGAGCCGCTCCATGCGGGCTGAGCGATAGCTCCCCTTCCACTGCGACGCGACCTTGGTCAGCACCAGCGACGCCGTCGACTTGCCCCAGCCGTGGAAGACGATGCGTGTTCCGTGCTTGCGCCCACCCGGCGCGACGATGATCAGTTCGTCATCGTCCGGATCCACAGCTTTCCAGCCGGGCGGCGTGATGAAGGAGAACTTGCCGAGTCTGTCATGCACGCGCTCGGAGCCCGTGGCCGCGGCGCCGCCGGAGGACCCGGTCTTTTTGCCGCCGACCTGGAGCGACGCCGCGATCCACGCCAGCTTGGCGGCGTAGTGGCGGTCGTAGTAGGTGTCACGCGAGACGATGGTCAGAATCAGGCCATCGGGGCCGTCGCCCGCAAAGGCGCGCACGACCACGCGCTTTTGCGCCTTCGCGTCGATGCGGTAGCCGAAGTAGGGATCGGAGAACTTCTTGACGGTGCATCCGGGAAAGCGACTGCTGTCGTGCTCGAGATAGCGGTCGCGCATCCCGTCCGTGTCCCCCTGACCCCCTTCACGAATGAGCGTAATGATGTGGCCGCCACCGCCGACCGCCCCCACGTGCAGGATCTGACCCTCGGCCAACTCCTTGTCGGGCCAGCGCTTGGGAACCTTGATGCTGATCCGGCCTTCGCTGTCGAGTGCCTCGCGGAGTTCGCCGCGGAAGGGGATCTTCTCCTCTTCCGCCGCGGCCGCGGAAACGAAGAGTAGAAGTCCGGTCGTCGCTCCGACAATCCATCGCATGGGCGGATTGTAAGCATGAGCGAGGCCCCCGGGGGCACCGGAGGCCTCGTTCGCAATCAGGATTCGGTTCCAGGTAGAACAGAGTCAGGTATAGCGAAGGCCGTGCCAGCGTTCTGGGGAGCAGGGTCCCGTTCGTCACAACTGCCCGCAGTTGGCTTCTGGGCCCGTTCCTGCGTATTCTGCGCCGGAAATGGGAACTGCACTCGCGTTGCTTCTTCTCTTCGCGGCGCCCGAAAGCGTCCAGGAGCTTGAACGAACTCTCACGAAGAACTCCAAGCTCCCCTACGAGCAGTGGCCACGCGAAAAGGCGATTTCCGCGTTGGGGCGCATCGGGTCGGTGGATTCGACGCGCCTGCTGATCAACCTGCTGAATGACCCGTTTGCGCATCAGCGCGACAACGCGGTTAGCGCCCTGATTCAACTCAAGCGCAAGGAGCCCAAGGATCGGGCCGCCTCCCTGCGGCTGTTGACGAAGGCGGTGGGCGGTTCCCGCAAGGCCGGGGTGCGCCGCCATCTCGCCACGGCGCTGGGCCTGATCGGCGATGCCACGGCCGCTTCGTCCCTCGGCAGTGCATTGGCAAAGGAGTCGGACGCGGCTGCGGCGGATGCGATGGCGACGGCACTCGGACGTCTGGGCGGCGCCGTTTCCGCCATCGCCCTGCACAAGGCGGCGGAGTCGCGGCCCGTCGCACGGGCGTGTTCGATTCGCGCGTTGGGCTGGCTCCGGGGCGAGGCGGGGTTCATTCGCAAGTTCGAAAAGGACCGTGACGATGCGGTGCGTGCGGCGGTGATCGAGGCGCTGGTACGGCTCAAGGCGACGGATTGGCCGACGGAACCGCTTGGGGAGCGCAGCGGCATCGTGCTCGGTCTGTCGCTGCCGCGCATGGCCGACCCCGTCGTGGCGCGGCGACTGGCTGGGACGTTACTCCAACAGACCTCCTGGCGGGTTCGTTCGGCCACGTTGACGGGGATCGAAGAGCGGCGCGAATCGGCGTTGCTGCCGCTTCTCGTGGACTGTCTCGAGCGGGAGCGCGGTCGCCTGGGCCAGGATGTCTGGCTGGCTCTGCGGCGCCTGACCGGCAAGGACGTGCCGCCCGATCCGGAGCAGTGGCGGGCGTTGGGAGCGCTGGAAGTGAGCGACGCGCCGACGCAAGCCGCGCCCAAGGAGGGCGAGACGCGCACGGTGGGCTACTTCGGGCTGCCGGTCGTTTCCGAGCGCATCGCGTTCGTCTTCGATGTTTCCGGCAGCATGCGCGACGACGGCAAGATGGATCTGGCGCGCGAGCACTTTGCGGGGACGGCTAAAAAACTCGGCGCGGCGCAGAGCTACGACCTGTTCGCCTATCGCTATCTGCTCGATTATCCGCCGCGGCCCAAGCTGGAGCGCGCGTTCGGCAAGCTGCGGACGGGCCGCGCCAAAGCCGCCAGCGCGTGGCTCAAGAAACAGCCGGCGAGAGGCGGAGGTGCGATCTACGACGCCCTCGTCGCGGCGCTGGACGACCCGGAGGTGGACACGATCTACCTGCTGAGCGACGGCGTGCCGAGCTACGGCAGCGTCAAGCGCGACTATCGGGTGCTCCAAGAGGTTCGGCGCCACAACCACTGGCGTCGGGTCGCGATCCACACGATTCTGCTGGGCAAGAAGGGCACCGACAAGAAGTTCATGCTCGCGCTGGCGACCCAAAACGGTGGGCAGGCGGTGGACGCGGATGGGCGGCCGCTCCGGTAGCCGTCGCTCCTGTAGAATGGCCCCATGCACGTCCGAATCATCCTGGCGCTCGCGGTCGTGGCAGCGACGGCGGCCGCAGTCGAAACGCCGGGCCTCGAACAACCCCTCAAGTCCCCCGTCGCCAAGCGTCTGCGAGCCAAGGCGGCCAAACTCCACGATCAGGCCAAGGCGGTCCACGCCAAGACGCGCCAGCCGCCCGGCTCGGAGACGTATCCGTCGCCCGACGAGCTGAGCGGCGCGCTCACCACTGCGGAAGACGCGATCTGGAACTACGAGAAGGCGCAGCGCAAGGAGTGGGACACCCCCACCAACGCGAAAGAGGCGTCCTGTTTGCGCATCTGGATCGACCTGCGCAAACTCGTGCCGCCGCCGGAGGCGCCCAAGGATCCCGAGGCGCTCAAGAAGTGGAACAAGGCGAAGGCGCGCGCCCGCGCCGAACGCATGCGCGACGCGCGTCGCCTCTTCGGCAAGTACGAGTCGGCGCGACGCTATAGCAAGCTCTTCGCGTTCTGCCGCCGTTGCGACGGGCGCGGCGACCTGCGCACCGCGTTCGGCGACAAGTCGGTATGCCCGTCGTGTCGCGGCGCGAAGCTGCACGTCGATCGGAAGACGCTTCTCGCCTCGTACTGGTTCTGCTTTTCGCCCTTCTATCGGGCCGACAGTCGCCATCGGGCGCGCCTTAACCAGGTGCTCGTCTCGGGCGTCCGAGCCCAGGAACGCATCGCGCCCTTCGTGCTCTCCTATCGCATCAAGGGCAAGGCGGAGGATTACGGCTGGTGGGTCCGGGCCACCGTCCTCGAGAAGGTGCATGACGACCCCAAGTCGAAGAAGGGCACCGAGAAGCCGGTCGACTACGTGATGATGAAAGTCGGCAAGGCGTGGTGGATCCACCGCGGTCGAGCGGACGAGCAGTTGCTCAAGATCCCGGAACCGGAAGCGGCCCCCGCGAAACCGACGAAGTAGGCCGCTAGTTGCGCCGGCCGCTAGTTGCGCCGGCCGCTAGTTGCGATTGGGTCCCGGGAGGCTCGTCTCGAGCTGCGCCCAGTGCTCCGCGTTGAACGTGTAGCTGATGCTCGGGCCGAGCGAAAGGGTGCCCTGCATGATGTCGCCGGACGACGAACCTGCGGGCGCGTGATCGAGGCCGAGGCTGTGGCCGATCTCGTGTGCGAGAACGGCCGCGAGCGAGCGCGCGAAGCCATCTACCGCGTTGAAGATGGCCTGCTCCCGACCGCCGACCGGGGCATCGCCGAGCAGCATCGCCCGTAATCCGGCGACATCGGAGGCATCGACCGGGTTGTTCGTGATGCCGCTGCCGTACGCGCTGCGATAGGGGCCGACCAGCCGGTTGACGAAGACGCCGAGCGCAAGCCCGCCGGACTCGCCGCCGCAGTTGTGCTCGACGCGCGCATTGTTCACATCGAGGTAGGCGCGGCCCACCGTGCCGCCGGTGTCGGCGTAGCGCACGCAGATGGTGCTGTAGCGCAACGTCCCGGCGGCGTCGAAGTCGCCGGGCGCCGGCGTGGTTCCCTGTGTCGGGCCCGAAGGCTTGACGATCGAGATGCCGAGACCGGTGACCGACGGCTCGCCATCGAAGGTGTTGCCGTAGAACGTGCTCACGTGTCCGAGCGTGCGCCGGATGACGAACGCGCGGGCGAGGTTGTCGGCGGTTGTGCCACTCACGCCTGTGCTGGCCGCGTCGCGCAGGCCGAGGTCAACGAGCACTTCGTCAAGATCGCTGGCGTAGGTCGGCGTCGGATCGTGGACCTCGTCCCAGCCGATGTGCCAAACGTCGCTGGTGCCCCAGCGCGCGATGAACCCGACGAACGGGTCCTGGCCCACCGTGATCGTGATCTCGTCGTAGAAGCCGTCGGTGTCTGTCGCGCGGACGACATCCACGCCGTCGCCGTTACCGGCGAGGTAGCCGCCGGTGATCGTGATCGATCCGCCGCTCGCGTTGCCGCTCAGGCTGAATGAATAGCCGGCGCTGCCGCCGTCGGCGCTCAGTTGGAGCGAAGCGCCCTGGGCGACCGCGCCCGCGCTTGCGCCGGCAATGGAGATGTCGCGCGTTTCCAGCAGCAGCGTGCGCGTGGCGAGGTTGGCGCTGCTGTCCTGCGCGACAAGCACCACGCTGCGTACGGCGGCATTCGTCGGCGTGCCGATGATCTGGCCGTTCGGCGTGAGTGTCAGCCCGGAAGGCAGGCTGTCTCCCGATGCGGAAACCCACCAGGAGAAGTCGCCGTTGCCGCCGGTCGCCTGCAGCGCTTGCGAGTAGACGAGGCCGACGTTGCCCTGCTCTAGGCTCGCGGTCGCGATGCTGACCGGCCCGCTCAGCGCGGGCGGGTCGCCACCGTCACTCCCGCCCCCGCACGCGGCAAGCGTGAGCAGTCCGAAGAGAAGGGAGATAATGCGCATGACGATGCCGGTGCAGCGTCTTGACGCGACGCCCGTAGACCGGTATCGACTTGGATTGGAGCGACCTTGAGAGTCTTTCGCACACCCCTACTGAACGGCGTCTTAATCCGACGCTATAAGCGGTTCCTTGCCGATGTACGGTTCCCTAACGGGACGGTTCGCACGGTTCACGTTGCCAATCCGGGTGCCATGACGGGCTGTGCGATTCCGGGCAGCGAGGTGCTCGTCTCGGATAGCGGCGATCCGCGGCGCAAGCTGCCGTTGAGTTGGGAGCTGGTGCGTGTGGGCCGGAGCTGGGTCTGCGTGAACACTGCCATCGCGAACCGCGCTGTGCGCGGGTGGCTCGAGGCCGGGCGTCTCTTTGCAGATGCCGGCCCCCTGCGCGCGGAGCCGCGGCACGGATCGTCGCGCTTCGACTTCGCGCTCGGCGACG
>CBDURV010000198.1:0-7192 GCA_965369495.1 uncultured bacterium | reverse complement strand
AGATCGGAAAGCGCAAGCAGGCGATGAAATTCACCTTCACCACCAAGAAGGGCGTCGTCATCTACAAGAGCTTCGAACGCATCGTAAAGGCCAACCCCTTCGGCCGCGGAACCGATGACGAGGTCGGCGTACTCAAGTTCAAGCTGACCAAGCTCCTGGTTGACGTCAAGGAGTAGCCGGAGCGCGTCCCGGGCACCCTTCGCACGATTCGCGAGCGGCCTTGGGCTCTGGGCTATGAGCTTTGCGCAACGACCAGACAGCGCCACTGCGAGCGATTCGGGATGGGGCCTCGGTTGTTCCGGGGACGGCGCCACGACAACCGAGGCCCCGCGGCGATCGTGCGCAAGCGGTCGGCCTGGTTGCAGCGCAAAGCTCAAAGCCGTTCGCACAAGGCGCTCTCGAACTCTACTCCCCACCCCCGAACAGGTGGATGGCGGTGCGAATGCCGCGGTAGAAGTCCTTGACGAAGTAGCGCTCGTTGGGGGAGTGCGCGCGCTCGCCCGGCGTGTAGGTGCCAAGCAGCAGCGGCTGCACGCCGACGGTTTCGATGAACGTGTTCACGATCGGAATGGAGCCGCCCTCGCGCGTGACCGCAGCCTCCTTGTCGAACGCGAACGTGAGCGCGGCGCGCGCCGCCTTGGCCCAGGTCGTTTCGGGGTCGGCGTGCACGCCGGCCGCCTGGTGGCCCTGCTCGATTTCCATGCGCACGCCGGGCGGGCAGTGCTTTTCGAGGTGCCGCTTGACCGCGAGGAACACTTTGCCGGGGTTCTGGTCGGGCACCAGGCGGCAGGTGATCTTGCAGCCCGCCTCGGCCGGCACGATGGTCTTCGACCCCTCGCCCGAGTAGCCGCTGAAGAGCCCGTTGATCTCGCACGTCGGCCGCGCGCCCTTGCGCTCCAGCGTCGTGAACCCCTCCTCGCCGAAGATCGACGGCGAGCCGGTTTCTGCGAGGTACTTCGCCTCGTCGAACGGCAGCGCGGCGTTGCGCGCGCGCTCCTGGTCGTCGAGTTCGGCCACGCCGTCGTAGAAGCCGTCGACGGCGACACGGCCGTGGTCGTCGTGCAGCGTGGCGATCAGCCTCGCCATGGCGGTTGCCGGGTTGGCCACGGTGCCGCCGTAGGTGCCCGAATGCAGATCGCGCGCGGGTCCGCTCAGGCGCACGTCCATGGCGGTCAGTCCGCGCAAGCCGTAGCAGAGCGCCGGCGTGTCGGCGGAGAGGCCGCTGACATCGGCGATGACAAGTGCATCGGCCTTGAGGTCGGCGGCGTGCTTCTTGAGGTATTCGCCGACGACCGGGCCGCCGCACTCCTCCTCGCCCTCGATCACCCAGAGGATATTGACCGCCAGCTTGCCGCGCGTCTTCAGCAGGCACTCGGCGCCGAGGATCATCGCCAGCGTCGGCCCCTTGTCGTCGGCGCAACCGCGCGCGCGGATCTCGCCATCGCCCACGATGGTCGGCTCGAAGGGCGGCGTCTCCCACAACTCCAGCGGCTCGGGCGGCTGCACGTCGTAGTGGCCGTAGACGATCAGCGTCGGCAGCGACGGATCCTCGATGCGCTTGCCGTGGACGGTGGGCAATCCGTTGCCCTCGAAGATCCCCGCCTCGAAGCCGGCCGCCACGAGACGCGCGCGCACGAACTCCGCGGCCTTGTGCGCCTCCTCGTGGTACTCGCTCTGCGCGGAAACCGACGGGATGCGGAGGAAGTCGAAGAGCGAATCGAGGAAGGCCTGCTGATTCTGCTCCAGGTGATTGAGCGCGTCCTGCATGCGCCAGAGGTTACCCCGGGATGTCGCCCCGCTCCACGAGCCGTGCGCGGCGACTTTCGGCACTGCCCGCGGCGGCGAGATCCTCCGGCATGTCGATGTCGTAGAGGATGTCGGCCGAGTCCACCTCGTAGCGCAGCAGATCCGCGCCCGCCTCGCGCCAAATGACCCGCGCACCGCCCCTCAATTCGGGGTCGAGAAAGGCCGCCGGATCGCGTGCGAAGGCCGGGTGGCCCCCGCGCCCCCCATAAACCGGCACAAGGTAGCCGCGCCCGCTCCGCCCGAACTCCGCCGCCAATGACTTGAGCAACGCCGGATCGAGGAACGGCAGGTCGGCGGGCGCGAACGCAATCGGTCCCTCGGGCGCTGCACCGATGCCGTTCCGCAGCGTATCCAGCATCCAATCGCCGCGCGGCGCGCAAATGACCCACTCGTCCTCGGGCTGCGCGTCGCCGCAGAAGATGACCGGCTCGAAACCCGCGTCCATGAAGTTGGCGCACGCGATGTCGATCAGGCGCCGCCCGTCGATGCGCTCCAGCAGCTTGTTGGAGCCGAAGCGCTTCGACTTCCCGCCGCCGAGGAGGATTCCTGCTACTCGCACGGTCAAATCGTACACTTCCCCGCCGTGCGTTTGCTCGTTCTTTTGTTGCTCTTCGGCGCGTGCGCCGAGCCCGGCCCGCCGCCGGCGCAGGTACCGCAACGCGTCGTGTCGCTGCTGCCGTCGTGGACGGAACTGCTGGTGACGCTCGGCGTGGGCGATCGCATCGTGGCGTGCACGAACTACTGCGACCCGGGGCGCGACGTGCCGCGCATCGACTGGCAGGATCCGCGCGCCGCGGAGCGGGTGGCGCGTCTGCGCCCCGACCTCGTGCTGCGCCAGCGGCCGCGTGCGCAACGCGATCCGTTCGGCGATGCGCTGCGGGCGGTCGGCGTGCGGGTGCTGGAGTTGCCGAGCGAGACGATTGCCGACGTGCGGGCTGCCTACTCGCGCGTGGGGGTGGAGATGGGGCGCGGGGAAGAGGCGGGCACAGCACTCGCGCGTTTCGACCGCGACCTGGCCGCCGTCGTCGCGTCTGTGGCCGGTCGTGCCAAGCCACGCGTGCTGTTCGTCTACACCCGTTCGCCCGGAGCGATAGCGCAGGTGGGTGCCGCGGGGCCCGGCAGCTTTATCGACGAACTGATCGGCGTCGCCGGGGGCGCCAACGCGCTGGCCGCCGCCGATGTCGCCTACGTCAATCTCGACATCGAGCGGTTATTGCGCGCGCAGGCGGACGTGATTATCGACAACCTGCCGTCGGAGGAGGATCCGGGTTCGTTGTGGAGCGCGCGCACGCCCACGCGTGTGCGCTTCGTGCGGGACAACAAGCTGCTGATTCCGGGGCCGCGCTTGCCGGCGGCGGCGGCGGCGCTGGCGGAACTGATCCATGGCGAGCCTTAAGCTAACGCGCGCCACCGTGTGCTACGGCGAGCGGGTCGTTCTGCGCGAAGTGGACTTCTCGCTGGCGGCGGGCGAGCGCGTTGCGTTGATCGGACCCAACGGAAGCGGCAAGACGACGCTGCTGCGCGCGTTGGCGGGGCTAATGCCGCTCAGCGCGGGAACCGTGCACCCGCCGCGAGGGACGCCGCGCCGCGCCATGGCCAAGCTGCTCGCTTACGTGCCGCAGGAGGAGTACTGGGAGTTCCCCTTCCCGGTTGTCGAGGTGGTTGCGTGCGGCCGTTACGCGCACTCCGATTCGCTCTTTGGCGAGTCGGCCGAGGATCGCGAGGCGGTCCATGCGGCGCTCGTCGCGGTGGACATGGAGTCGATGCGCGATCGACCCATTAACGCGATTTCGGGTGGCGAGCGGCGGCGCGCGATTCTGGCGCGTGCGTTGGCGCAGCGCGCACCGGCGATGCTGCTCGACGAACCGACGACCGCACTCGACCTGGGCCATCGGGAAGCGGTTCTGGGGGCGGTGCGCGAGTATCGGGGTGCGGTATTGTTCGCGACGCACGACCTCGATGCGGCCGCGGCGATCGCCGACCGCATTGTTGTCTTGGCCAACGGCGAAATCGTGATGGACGGTGCGCCGCGCGCGGTGCTGACCGAAGCGCTGCTGGCGGATGTCTTCGGCGTGAACGCGCGCGTAATCGAAGAGGGGGGCAGGCTGCATGTCCTCCTCTAGGATCGTCTTCGGTGCCGCACTCTTTGCCGTCGCCGCGCTCGTTGCCACCCCGTTTTTCGGGCCCCACATCGACTGGTCGTCCGATCTCGAAGTGAGCATCTTCCAGAACCTGCGCGTGCCGCGGGCGCTGCTTGGGTTCGTCTGTGGCGCGGGTCTGGCCGTGGCGGGTGTGGTGCTGCAGGCGTTGTTGCGCAACCCGTTGGCGACGCCGTTCACGCTCGGTGTTTCCAGCGGCGCGTCGCTGGGTGTCGTGCTGGCGCTCTGGCTCGGTATGCAGTCCACCTATGGCAGGCCGCTAGTCGGCATGGCGGGCGCCGTGGGCGTGGTCTCCCTCACCTGGCGAATCGCGCGCCTCGGCGGACGCATGCCGGTGCAGTCGCTGCTGCTCGCGGGCGTGGCGTTGACCTATCTGTTCAGCGCGATGATTCTGCTGATACAGGTGATCAGCGATCCCAACGACGCGGTCCGCATTCTGCGCTGGCTCATCGGCAGTCTCGAAACCGGGCTCGGGTATGGACCGGTGGCGGTCGTGGCGGCGACGGTCGCCTTGGGGCTGGCGCTGATACTCCCTCTCGGCCGCGCCTTCAACGCGATGGGCGGCGGCAGCGACGCGGCGCTCGGCGTCGGGGTGGACGTGCACCGGGTCGTGCGTCGCGGCTACTTCGGCGCCTCGCTCATGGTGGGCGCAATCGTCGCGTTCGTGGGGCCGATCGGCTTTATCGGGCTGCTCGTGCCGCATGCGCTGCGTCTGCTGGGGTTGGCGGACAATCGGCTGCTGCTGCCGGCGGCGGCTTTGGCGGGCGGCGGGTTCCTCGCCCTGTGCGACGGCGTCACCAATCTGGCGACCGCGCAACGATTGCCGGTGGGAGTGGTGACGCACCTTTTGGGCGGGCCCTTCTTCCTCTTTCTGCTGCTTCGCGGACGGCGCGTAAAGTAGGGCCGATGCGAACTGTCTTTTTGTTGGCCCTCCTGGCTCTCCCCTTGGCCGCGCAGGAGGAAGAGGGCTTCGTTTTCGGCAAACAGCCGATTGCGTGCAACCCGATCGAGTGCGAAGTGCGCGTGCCCAACGGCTGGAAAGTCGCGCAGGACCGTACGGGCCTGAGTGCCGAGGGCAACGGCATGGGTTTCGTGATTACGCGCGAGCCGCTGCTGGAGGACGAAAAGACGTTCGGCGCCAGTTGGCAAGCGGTTCTCGCCAAGGCGAACAACACGGTCGAGGTCAAAAAGGTGCGCGCCGGTCGCTACAAGGCGTTCTTTGCCTCGTGGCCCGCATCCGGCAGGACGATCGCCATCTACCGCATCCACGTGCCGGATCAGGAGTACCTCTACAACGTTTCGTTCAGCGCGCCGACCGATGCGGCGGAGCGCGAGGCGCTGGTTGCGGGTGTGCTGAAGTCGTTCAAGTGCACGTCCAAGAAGGCCAAGCTCGCCTTGCAGAAAATTCGCACCGCGATCGGAAACGCGGGGCAGTTCCAGCTTCCCGAGGGGTTTGCCGAGAAGCCGAGCCGTTGGCGCGGCAAGACCTACGTCAAGACGCGGCCGGGATACGCCAAGCCGCAGCAAGTCGGCGTGATCTATACCGGCTCGTTCCGCGTGGGCCTCGGTCTGCCGGGTGGCGGGACGACGAGCAAGGGCGAGGATCTGAACCGCTTCATCATCGGCCAGCTTGGGCAGGCCGGCATGAAGTTCGGCGACAAGTTCAAGACAAAGTCCGCGACCTACGGCGGATTCAAGGGCGCGCTGACCACGGGGCGGGCCACGGGCACCGAGGGTGAGACCTACCACGTCTACCTTTGGAGCGGCAAGGGCAAGCGCCAGACCGCATCGATCGTGCTTGTCCTCCACGAGCGCGAGTTGCGTGTGCACAAGAAGTACTTCACGACCGTGGCCAAGACCTTCAAGGCGAAGAAGTAGAACAGGCTCCTAGTGCTCAAAGGCCTAGCCATCTGGCTCACCGCCGTCAACGTCATGACCTATGTCATGTACTGGTGGGACAAACGGCGCGCGGTGAAGGGCAAGCGCCGCGTGAGCGAACGCGAACTGCTCGCCTGGGCGCTCGTCGGCGGCACGCCCGCCGCGTACCTGGCCATGCGCAAGTTCCGTCACAAGACCCAGAAAAGCTCGTTCCGCCGCCTCTTCTGGCTCATCGTCGCGGCGCAGGTCGGCCTGCTCTGGTGGGTCTTTTTCCGCAACAGCATCGCCACCGACGCGACCTAAGTTGTTCTGCGGCAACGCGTTCGGTCATTTGCGTGCGGCGCGGCTGCCGCAGGTCTGCCGGAGGGGCGCGCGCCTACTTGCGCTTGTACCACTCCAGATCGGGGGAGTGCGGCTTGGTGGCCTGCCGGAGCTTGGCGCGCTCCTTGTCATCCATCTGCTTGAGATTGCGGGCGATGTGGGCCGCCAGTTCGACCTGCTTGACGGTGTCGCACCCGACGATGCAGGTGTCGATGGCGAGTCCGTACGTGTAGCGCAGGCAGGACTCCGCATCGACGATCTTCTTTGCCGGCAGACGGCCGGAGCAGAAGACCTTCATCGCCACGACGCCGATCTTCTTCTTGCCGGCCACCGGTAGCGCGTGCGTCTCGAACGAGCGGTGGTGGGGATCGATGCAGTTGAGCGGAATGAGTAGCGTGTCGAAGGCGTGGCGCTTCATCGCATCGACGAAGACGTCGGGATCGGCGTGGCCGGTAATGCCGACGAAGCGGACCTTGCCGGCCTTCTGCGCTTCGATCGCCGCTTCGAGCGCGCCGCCCTTGGCGAGAATGCGGTCGGTGTCGCCGGTCTTGGCGAGCGCGTGAATCTGCCACACGTCCACGCGGTCGGTGCCGAGGCGTTTGAGGCTGCCCTCCAGTTGCGCAAGCGCGCCCTTCTTGTCGCGTGCCAGCGTCTTGGTCGCGATGATGACGTGATCGCGAATTCCCTTGAGCGCTTTGCCGACACGCTCTTCGCTACGCCCCTTGCCGTACGACTCGGCGGTATCGAAGTAGTTGATGCCCAATTCATGGGCACGCCGCACGACGGCGATGGCGTCCTTTTCCTTCACGCCGCCGCTCCCGATCGGATAACAGCCGAGTCCGGCAAGCGAGACCTTGAGCCCCGTGCTGCCGAAGGCGCGCATCGGCATCGGGCGTTCGTCGGCGAAAACGAAAGAGGCGGTGGCGGCGAGTCCAACCCCTGTGACGGCCGAGTCTCTGAGGAACTGCCGACGGCTAATGCGATCGCGCGGCATAATGCGGCCATCATGGCATGGATCGAACTGGTTC
>CBDURV010000197.1:0-7203 GCA_965369495.1 uncultured bacterium | reverse complement strand
GCGCCGTCCACCGCGACAAACGCGTCGTAGCTCGCTTGGTACAGGATCGCCATCAACACGCTGCAGGCGACCAGCCCGATAATCAGGAACTTCGTCCCGCGGTACTGCGCAAAGAATGACCCGCGCGGCGCGCCCCCGAATTCGGCGTGGAAGTAGTCGCGGTCACCCATCGGCGGACATTCTAGCGAGATAGGGTAGCGACCGGTAACGCCCCGCATAGTCGAGTCCGTAACCGATCAGGAATTCGTCGGGCACGGCGAATCCGACCAGGTCCTCCTCGATCGGCACGACCCGCCGATCCGCCTTGTCGAGCAGCACGCAGGTGAACACGCGCGCGGCCCCCGCAGCCCCCACCCACTTTCGCACCGCAAGCAGCGTATGGCCGGTATCGAGAATGGTGTCCACGATCACGACCGTCCTGTCCGCGACCTCCTCGGGGCCGGCCCATTCCACCTTCACCTCGCCCGATGACTCGGTCCGATCGCCATACGACCGCGCGCGGACGAAGGCGAATTCCGACTCCCCCGGCAGGGCGCGGGCGAGATCGGCAAAGAAGACGGCCGCCCCCTTCAGCACCCCCACCAGGAGCAGCGGCGTATCCCCCGCGCGATCCCGGAGTTCGAGACCGAGCTGCACGACTCGCTCCCGGATCTCCTCGGCGCTACGATAGACCTCCGGCATACCCGCGCAGGGTAGCCAATAATCCGGGTACACTCGCCGGAACAACAGGAGAGCAAGATGGTTGGACCCTACAACGAGCCCCGGGAACCGGTTCCCAGCGACCTCGAAATCGCGCAGGAAGCGCCCCTCGATACGATTTTGTCGATCGCGGAGAGCGTCGGCCTTACCGAAGACGACATCGAGCTGTACGGCAAGTACAAGGCGAAGGTTCACCTCGACGTGCGCGACCGCCTGAGCGACCGCCCGATGGGCAAGTACGTCGACGTCACGGCGATCACCCCGACCCCGCTCGGCGAGGGCAAGACGACCACCACCATCGGTCTCGCGCAGGGCCTCGGCCGCCTCGGTCACACGGCGTTTACATGCATCCGCCAGCCGAGCATGGGCCCGACGTTCGGCATCAAGGGCGGCGCGGCGGGCGGCGGCTACGCGCAGGTCATTCCGATGGAGGACTTCAACCTCCATCTCACCGGCGACATCCACGCCGTGACCTCGGCGCACAACCTCTGCTCGGCCGCCATCGACAACCACATCCACCACGGCAACGCGCTCGACATCAACCCGTTCAGCGTCTCGTGGAACCGCGTGGTCGACCTCAATGACCGCGCGCTGCGCCACACCGTCGTCGGCCTCGGCGGCAAGCCCAACGGCTACCCGCGCGAAACCGGCTTCGACATCACCGTCGCGTCGGAGTGCATGGCGATCCTTGCGCTCTCGACCAGCCTGATGGACATGCGCGAACGGCTCGGACGCATGGTGCTCGCCACCAACCGCGACGGCAAGGCGGTCACCGCCGAGGACCTCAAGGTCGCCGGTGCGATGACCGTGCTGATGAAGGACGCAATCATGCCGACGCTCGTGCAGACGCTCGAGCACACGCCCGCGCTCATCCACGCCGGTCCGTTCGCCAACATCGCGCACGGCAACTCCAGCGTCGTCGCCGACCAGATCGCGCTGCGCCTGGGCGACTACGTCGTGACCGAGTCGGGCTTCGGCGCCGACATCGGCATGGAGAAGTTCATGGACATCAAGTGCCGCGCGTCGGGCCTCACCCCCGATTGCGTGGTCATCGTCGCCACCATCCGCGCGCTCAAGATGCACGGCGGCCTCGGCGTCATCAAGCCGGGCAAGCCGCTGCCGCCCGAACTGCAGACCGAGAACCTGCCCGCGCTCGAGAAGGGCGCCGCCAACCTCGTCGCGCACATCCGCATCGCCAAGAAGTTCGGCGTGCCGGTCGTCGTGGCCGTCAACCGCTTCCACACCGACACTAACGCCGAGGTGGCACTGCTCGAGCGCATCTCGAAGGAAGCAGGCGCCCATGATGCGGTCATGGCCAACCATTGGGCTGAAGGGGGTGCGGGGGCGACGGACCTCGCCGCTGCGGTCGTCACCGCCTGCGAGCAGCCCAAGAACTTCAAGTTCCTCTACGAGCTGGAGCAGCCGATCGAGGAGAAGATCCGCATCATCGCCACCGAGATCTACGGCGCGGACGACATCGAGATCCTGCCGGTGGCGCGCAGGAAGATCCGCCAGTTCACCGAGATGGGTTATGGCGATCTTCCGATCTGCATGGCCAAGACGCACCTGTCGCTCAGCCACAAGCCGGAGCTCAAGGGCGTGCCCACCGGATTCGATCTGACGGTGCGCGATATCCGCGCTTCGGTCGGCGCCGGCTTCCTCTATCCGCTCTGCGGCAACATGATGACGATGCCGGGACTGCCCTCCAAGCCCGCCTTCGAGAATGTCGATATCGACCTCGAGACCGGACGGGTGAAAGGACTCTTCTAGTAGCGGCGTCCAACACGCGGATGCCGGGTACGCGCCTGATCCTGCTGCTGGCGGTTGTCGTCGCGTGGCCGCTGTATGCGCAGGAAGAACCGGAGGCGGTCGATAACGTCGCCGAGGCGGCAGCGGCGGCGGGCAAGGCCAGCGACAAGGAGTTGGCGCTGCTGGCCGCGCGCGACGAGCCCGATCCGTGGCTCGTCGCCGATCGCATCGCGCGCGGCGGCGCCCCGGAACTCGCGCGGCGCTTCGCCACGCTCAGTCCCCGGCCCGCCGTGGAAGGGCTGGAGCGCTACCTGCGGAATCGACTCGCGAACCCTCCCACCGACACTACCTACGACGTCATCGACCGCGCGCAACTGCGGCTGGAAGACGACGAGGCGACCAAGGATCAGCTCGAGTCGGTGCGCGGCGCGTTGACCGCGGCGCTCAGCGGCAGCAATGCCATGCTTCGCGCGCGGCTGCTTTCGCTGCGCGGTTTCGCGAACGCGTATCTGGGCGACGTGGCGGCCTCGCAAAAGGATCTGGAACAGTCCGCCACCGCGGCGCTGGATATCGGCTGGGTGCGCGAGGCGGCCGACGCCCTGGGCACCGCGTCGGAAAATGCGCGCGTGTTGTACCGGCGCGAACAGGCGATCTCGTTGGCCCGCCGCGAACTCACGCTGCGCCATCGGCTCAAGGACGACGGGCGTGTTGTCGAGCACGCGCGCCGATTGGCCGCCCTGCACCGCGAAGGCGGCGCCGCCGAAGACGCGCTGCGCGATCTCGAAGCGTGGGAGGTGCGGCTCGGCCCCGCCCCGCGTGCGGAACTCGCCCTGGAACGCGCCAACCTGGAGTTGCGGCGCGCCGCGTTGCAGAGCGCGCTTACGATTCTCGACGAGCAGGTCAAGCCGCAGACCAAGAACCAGCACGGCCGCACCCACATGCTCGCCGGCGATGTCCTGCGCCAGCAGGGGCGCGAAGCCGACGCGCTGGCCCGCTACCGCAAGGCGATCAACGACTTCGAGCGCGCCAAGGAGACGGCCCTGTTGGCGCGCGCGCTCGGCAACGCGGGCGTGAGCCTGATCCGTCTCGGCCGACCGAAGCCGGCGCGCGAGCTGATCGAACGCGCGCAAATGCAGTTTGATGCGGCCAAGGATCGCGATATGGTCGCGCTGGCCGTGCTCTACCGCGGCGACGCGCACCTTGCCGCCGGCGAGGCGCCCCATGCGCTGCGGCTCTACACGACCGCGCGCACCTACGCAGCGAGTACCGGCGACGGGTGGCTCGAGGCCAACGCGCTGCTGCGCCGTGGCCGCGCGCTCTTCGCGCAGGAAGATTGGGTCAAAGCGCATCGCGCCTTCGCCGCCTGCTCGGAGATCGGTCAACTCACCGGCATGCTCGATCTCGCCGCTGCGGGCGCGGCGGGCGAGGCGCGCTGCCTGATTCGCATGAACAAGGCGACGCGCGCGGAAGAGGCGGTCACGCGCGGCGAAGCGGCATTGGCTGAGCTTATCGAGGGACGCGCGGTGCCGACGGGCGACGAGGCGCGCCGCATCCACGAGGAGTTGGCCGCCACGTCCGTCCTTGTGGCCCTGTTGGGCGACTCGGACGGCGCACTCTGGCGCGCCATGGAGCAGCGGCGTCTCGGCCTGCAACTCCACGATGCCGGCCACGCCGCGCGCATTCGCGCATCCGCCATGACCGGGCCGCAGATCGCCGAAGAGAAGAAGTTGCGACGGACGATCCGTCGGACGACTCTCTCCGAGGAGCGCGCGCGCCAGGAGGAGGACCGCACCACGGCCGTGCGCGAAAAGCTCAAGGGCGAGAAGGCGGTACGTGCGCTCGATCGTCTGATTGACGCCGTGCGCCTGCGCGGTCGGCCCGGATGGCAGGAGCTCTTTCCGCGCCCGTCCGTCGCGATCAGTGTCGGCGAGCGGCTGTCTCCCAACGAAGCGCTCGTCTGCTATGCCGTGACGGAAGGCCCCGCCGCGGCGCTCGTGATCACGCGTACCGGCATGCGCCGCGTGCCGCTCGAAGCGGGCCCCGCGCTGCGCGAGGCGGTCGAGGCGGCCAGTTTCTCCGATGCCACGGTCGAGCCCGACGCGCACCTGCGCCGCCTGCTGCTCGATCCGCTTGGGCTGCGCGCTTCCACGACGCGCGTGATTCTGGCGCTGCCGCCCGCATTGGCATCCGTTCCGTTCGCCGCACTCGATCCCGCGCGCCGGTTCGTGCGCGTCTCGTCGGGCACCGAGTTCGACCTGCTGCGCGGCCGCCGCTTTCCGCGCGGCGAGGGCTCGGCAGAAGATTGGAAACGCGGAGCCAGGGCGCGCACCTACTTCGGCCCGGCACCCGCCGCTGCGGACATCGAGCGGATGGACGCGCGCGCCGATGTCGCCGTGATTTCGGCGCCGCTCTCCGGCGGACCCGCGGGCGCGACCGTGATTCGCGCCTTCCAGCTCCGCGGTACGCCGCAGGTCGTCGTGCCGCTCTGGCAGGTCGATCCGCACGCAGCTGCCGCATTCCGAAAAAAGCTCGCCGCGCTGCTCGCCGCCGACGACACACCCGACCCCGCGCTGGCCCTGCAGATGGCGCGCGACGCGGTGCGCGGGACGGACGGCTGGGAGCATCCCGCCTACTGGGCTGCGTGGACCCTCTGGGGTAAGTGACGTGGGGTAGGTAGAATCCCCGGCATGGCAGCCACGATCATCGACGGAAAGCAGATTGCAGCAGACGTCCGCGCGGAAGTGAAGCTGGGCGTTTCCGAACTCAAGCAGCAGACGGGAGTCGTGGCGGGCCTTGCCACCGTTCTCGTCGGCAGCGATCCCGCGTCGCACAAGTACGTCTCCATGAAGCGCAAGGCGTGCGCGGAAGCGGGCATCGAAAGTTTCCACCACGAACTTTCGCCCGAGGCGACCCAGGACGAGGTGCTAAGCTCGTTTCGGATCTCGGCGCCGACGACCGCGTGCACGGCATTCTGGTTCAGTTGCCGCTGCCGAACCAGGTGGACGAGGAGACGATCCTCAACGCGGTGCCGCTTTCGAAGGACGTCGACGGTTTTCACCCGCTCAACATCGGCGCGCTGGCCATGAAGGGTCGCGAGCCGGAGTTCATGCCCTGCACGCCGCACGGCTGCATGGTGCTGCTGGAACGCTCCGGCACGGAGATTTCCGGCGCCAACGCCGTGGTGCTCGGTCGCTCGAACATCGTCGGCATGCCGGCGGCGCTGATGCTCATCAAGCGCAACGCGACCGTGACCGTTTGCCACTCGCGCACCAAGGACATTCAGGGCGTCATCCGCGAGGCGGATATTCTGATTGCGGCGATCGGCCGCGCGCACTTCGTCAAGGGCGACTGGATCAAGCCGGGCGCCACGGTCATCGATGTCGGCACCAACGTCATCGATGATGCAACGCGCAAGAGCGGCAAGCGCCTGGTAGGAGACGTCGATTTCGCCGCGGCCATGGAAGTCGCCGGCAAGATCACGCCGGTTCCCGGAGGCGTCGGCCCCATGACCATCGCGATGCTCATGGCGAACACGCTTACCGCGGCGAAGAAGGCGGCGGGGAAGGCTTGACGCCGGGCCGCGATCGACGGGCGGCGTAAATGGCCGCACCGATCGCGCCGAGTATGACTGCGGGGCCGCCGAAGCTGAGCACGTCATGGATGGTCGCTTCCGCGCCGGTGATCAGCAGGATGGCCCCGGCCAGCACGAAGAGCCCGAACCAGATCAGAAACCAGGTGGCCCAAAAGACGCCAATCACGCGCACCCAGCGCGGTCGTGGTCCGGACACATCCGGCGTGTGGCGTTCATCGAAGCGCGCACTGTTCGGAATCGGAATCGGGTAGGCGGCGGTCTCCGCAATGCCGACCGCACTGCCACAATACGCGCAGTAGCGCGCATCCGGCTCCAACGGCCGAATACAGTGCGGACAAACAGGCGTATCCATGTCGTTCGTCCCACTCTACTTCGACCGCCCCACGAGTATTCGAACACCAGGAGCCAACCTGGTCGCGGCCTCAAGCGTCAGGTTTGTCCGCGGGCGGCTTCTCGGAGTCGGGTTTCGGCTCCTCGAAGTCCTCCCCCGGCGGCGGAATGAACGGCATCGTCGACGTGGCATCGCCGACGGGCTTGCCGCACTTGGGACAGAAGTCATCGCCTACTTCGTACTCGGCAAAGCAGTGCGGGCAGACGGGCGTTCCTTCATCCGGCATGGTGGCCCCATCTTACTCCTCGCGCTCCCGCCGCACCATTGCCCGCGTCTGCGATTGCATGTAGAGGCAGACGGCAAACGCGATCAGCGCCATGAGCGGTGCGGCGATGGCGCCGGGCATGCCGGGAATCGCCTCCAGCGACGCAAAGAACATCACCAGCGCGAGCGCGAACGGCAGCCAGTGCAGTTTCGCGAACGTCGGCATCTCGCCCGGCTTACGCCGCGTGCCTCCGATCATCGCGAAGCGCGCCATCCGGAAATGCGGATGGTTTTGCGCCAGATTGCTGAGCGCCGCGCCGCACTTCGCGCAAAAGTCGGCTCCCAACACGACCGGCGTCTGACACCGAACACAAACTCGCTTGGCCATTGTGGTCGATCCTACTCCCCCCGCGCCCCCGTCATTCGATGCGAACGGCCCCCAAGTTCGAGTCCCAAAGCTCAAAGCTCATAGCCCATAGCCGATCCGAAATGTCCCCGCCCCCCCGGGGCCGCGCCGGCCCGCCCGGGCGCCGGGCGCGCGCGGAGCGGGCCCCCCCGGGGCGGGGGG
>CBDURV010000196.1:0-7219 GCA_965369495.1 uncultured bacterium | reverse complement strand
CGCCAGACATTCGCGCGGTGGTACGCGGAGCGCAGCGCGCGCAGGCAGACGGCGCTGGTGGACCGGCGCGCCGTCAAGGGAGAGAAGCTCGACGCGCGCCAGGCGTTCCAGGACCGCAAGGAGAAGGCGCGCGAGCTTCAGCGCCTCAAGAGTCGCATCTCCAAACTGGAGGAGCGCATCGCGACGCTCGAAGCGCGCCAGGAAGAGCTGCGGGAACTGCTCGCCACCGCGTACGCCGACGATTCGACACCGCAACGCGCCGAGCAACTCAATGGCGAGTTCCGCTCCGTGGGCACCGAGATCGAGAGTGCTTACGGCGAGTGGGAAGAGCTCTCCGCCGCCCTCGAAACCCGACAGGAGTAGGTCGCCGCCCGGCCGACGTGCGGAAGCCATTCCGCACGCAGCAGCGACAACCCACTGTCACGCAACCAGTTAGCGCCGCCGACGCCGAAAATGGTTCGGTTCTAGTTCGGAGAGGAGGGCTTGGGCGGATTGGGCTAGGGCGGGGTCGTTTTCTACCAGCCAGCGGGCTAGTTCGGTCGCCTCATCGAGTCGGCCCACTTCGCGATAGCAGGAGGCCAATGTGAGGCGTGCCTGGCCATATGTGGGCGCCGTCTCGATCACCTGCTCGAGCATCTCGATCGACGGTTCCAACCCGCCCTCGCGCATCGACTCGATGGCGGCGAAGCCGTGGCGCGTTTCGGGCGCATCGGGGGCCAGCGCCAACTGCAGTTCGCTCGCGCGGTGCACGATCGCGTACTCCTTGTGCTCCCAGCCCAGCGCGGCAATGCGAGCCAGCAGGTGCCCGTTCTGCGCCTTGGCTTCCATCAGGGCTTCGAGTCGGTCGAAGGCCGCGTCGCTCTTGCCCTTGCGCAGCAGTGCCGCCGCGCGCTCCACGTCCTTGCCGGTCAATTCGCGCAGGACATGCTCCGAATCGGAAACCGACGCGCACAGCGCAATCGGTCGGAAGAGCACGGCGTCCGGCAGCGTCTTGGCCAGGTCGGCGAGGCGCCCATCGCGCGGGTTGGACAGCAGGCGACAGCCGACCGAGAAGGGCGCAATCGTCGAGAGCGGCCCGGTGCGGACCAACGCGGGAAACGACTGGCGCGGATCCAGATCGGGGTAGAGAAACCAGCGGGCGTCGGCGTGACGCGTGAGCCACTCCCCGACGAAGCAGCCGAGCGCGTAGAAGAGCAGAGGCTCGTCGGGAATACGGATTTCGCCCGCATCGCGCAGCGCCTCGTACTGCTCCGGCTTGTCGAGCAGCAGCCGCACCTTCGGATCGACAAGATTCTCGATCACGAAGCTGTCGAACGCGCTCGCATCGTCACTGTCGAGATCGATCTCGGCAAAGAAGATGTTGTCGGCCGCGCGAACAAACGCGGCGGCGGTTTCGGCAACCGATTCGGAATCGGTCGGGAACGTCGAGACTCCGCGCCGCGGCAGATCGGTCGCGGCTTCGATGGCATCGACCAGCTTGCGGACGGGCGCGGGCGGTTCGGGATAGTAGCTGCCGCGAATCTCGTAGAAGGAGGCGACCGGTCCTTCGTCGCCCCTGCGATATCCAGCCTGCATTATTCACGAGCCCCGTGCGCATCGGACAAGTACGCGCCGTGTCTCATCGACACGCGGCGGCAACGGCCGGAATCGCCGTTCGAGCATCTTGTTCTGGGCGAGGACGCTGCGTTCAGATCGAGGAGCGAGGCGGAAGCTGTGTTCGATGTCCCACTGCGATGCCGAGCGACGTGGAGCTGGGCGCAGCGGACCGCCCAGAACCGCGGGTCTCGTGAATTATGCAGGCTAACCACGCTTACTGCGTCTCCGGGTCCGCGAGCGTGGGTCGCTGGCCGGCATCGACCAGCGTCAGCTCCATGTCCTCGGCCGACGGCTCGAGCGCAACGTCGTCGCGCGCCGTCCACTGCAGGCGGTAAAAACGGCCCGCCTCCGGGTTGAACGAGAACGTCTTGACGCCCTCGTCGAGAAGCTTGGGACGATCAGCGATAGGCAAGAAGAAGTCGCCCGCATCGGCCTTCTCGGTCGCATCGTAGAGGCGCCAATTGACCTGCAGTTCATACGCGCCGCCAGGGATGTCGAAGCTGCCCTTGACGCGCTGTCCGTCGGGAAGCCGCACACCCAGGATCACCCAGCGCAGCGTTCGCTTCTGCGAATAGGTGTTGACCTCGACGAGCGCCAACTCCGCGCCGGGGCGCTCGGGCCCCTTGTAGAGCCGGTGCGCACCACCGGAGCTGCACGCGGCGACAAAAAGAAGCAGTAGAGCGGCCCTTCGCACGCAAGCCAGACTAGCAGGAGGCGCTAGAGGAGAACTAGCGGCCACGGCGGAACAACGCGCCCAGCACCTCGGGGTGCAGCAGCACGAGCACCGACATGACTTCAAGCCGCCCGACCCACATGTTGAAGATGAAGAGCAGCTTGGTGGGGATGGCGAGGTGGCGGAAGGTTTCCATTGGACCGATGGCGCCGAAGCCCGGGCCGATGTTGCCGATCGTCGCGATGCTGCCGGTGAAGCCGATTCGAAAATCGTCCTCGATCACGCCGGTAATGAGCGCGACAACCCCGAAGATCGTGAAGTAGGCGACGATAAATCCGACCAACTGGCGGGTCGTATCGCGCGGCACCGGGCGCCCCCCCAGACGGATCACCTTGACGACGCGCGGATGCAGGGCGATCAGCACCTCGCGCGCGAGGAACTTGGCGAGAATCACCATGCGCACCACCTTGGGGCCGCCGCCCGCCGATCCCGCGCAGCCACCGATGAACATCAGGCCCGCGAGGACCATCAGCGTGGACTGCGACCACGTGTTGAAATCCTCGCTGGCGTAGCCGGTGGTGGTCAGGATGCTCGCGGACTGGAACAGGCCATGACGCAGCGACTCCTCGAGGCTGTAGCCCTTGCCCGTCGCCGCCAACAGCCCGGCCATGGCCACGCCCGCGCCAACCAGGATCCACATGTAGGCGCGGAACTCGGAATCGCGCAACATCAGCTTGGGCCGCGACAGCGCGCGATACTGCAACGCGAACGACGCCCCGGCGAGGAACATGAAGCAGGTGACGATCCACTGCGCGGAGGCTCCGTAGCCGGCCAGCGACTGCCCGTTCGGCGAGAACCCGCCCGCCGCCAACGTCGTGCACGAGTGGCAGATCGAATCGAACCCGGACATGCCGCCGACCGTCCACAACAGCAGCGCCTCGACGACCGTGAGCCCGATGTAGATCCGATAGAGCGCGGCCGCGGTGTGGCGAATGCGCGGCGTGAGCGTCTCTTCCTCGGGCCCCGGGGCCTCGGCGAAGAACATCTGCCGGCCCGCGACCGCCAGCGCCGGCAGGATGGCAACGAAGAGCACGATAATGCCCATGCCGCCGACCCACTGCGTGAGCGAACGCCAAAAGATCAGGCCGCGCGTCGCTCCCGCGAAGTCCTCGCCGAGAAACACGGTCGCGCCCGTCGTGGTGAACCCGGACATGCTCTCGAAGAGCGCGTCCACAACGCCGAACCCGTGCTGCATATAGGGAATCGCACCCAGCACCGCCGCCAGCAGCCACGAGTTCGCCACGACCGCCATCGCCTCGATGCGCGAAATGCGATTGGGATCGACCCGCTTGCGGCTGATCAGGACGCCCGCGGCAAAAACCGCGGCGGCCGTAATGGCGAACGTAAGCGCCGACGCAATCTCGCGGTCGTAGAGATCGAGCAGGGCGGGAAGCAGCAGCAGCAGGGCGAACGGCCGCAGCAGCAGGCCCACGACGAATACGACGTTGCGCGGATTCATCCGAGAATCGCCTCGCGCACGGCGGTGACGCGCTCGGGACGACAGACGACATAGCAGCAGTCGCCCGGGCCCAGCAGTGTCGCGCCGCCGGGCACGATGGCGTCGCCCTTGCGTTCCAGCGCCGCAACGATGGCGTCGGGCGGAAGCTCCAGCTCCTTGAGCGCCTTGGGCGTGAAGTCCGCGGGCAGGCTGATCTCGACGACGTCGCCCTGGCCCTCGCTGAGCGTGGCGAGCAGGTCCACCTCCTGGTGGCGAATGAGATGCAGCACCGCCTCGGTCGCCGCAGCGCGCGCGTTCAGCGGCACATCGATGCCGACACGTTCGAAGACGCGGCGGTTGGCGGCGGTCGAAACGCGCGTCACGACCTTGCTGATGCCGAGTTGCCGCCCGAGCAGCGACGCGAGCAGGTTCTTCTCGTCCGAGTCGGTCACGGCCACCAGCGCGCGCGCGCGGTGCACCTGCTCCGCCTCGAGCAGGTCGAGGTCGCAGCCGTCGCCGCGCAGGACGAGGGTCGACTTGAGCACCTGCGCGATTTCCGCGCAGCGATCCTCGTTGTTCTCGATCAGCTTTATTCGCGAGGCGGCGTTGCGCTCCATCGAACGCGCGAGCCGCAGCCCGACGGTGCCGCCGCCCACGATCACGACCTCGCCGCCGCCGTCCGAGCCGAGATGCTCGGTGAACCAGGCGGCGAGCTGGTGCATCGACTCGGAGCGCCCGATGAAGTGCACGCGATCGCCCACTTCCAACACGCTCTGTCCACGAGGCACGAACCACTCGTCGCCGCGGCCCACGCCGACGATCAGCACCTGCGAGGGCAGCGAGCGGATCTCCATGAGCGGGCGGCCGACCAGCGGCAGCCCTTCGCGCAGCTTGTACTCGAGGAACGCGAGCTTGCCGCGCGCGAAGCGACCCACGTCCGTCGCCCCGGGCACCGCGAGAATGCGCTCGATGCGCGACGCGAGCATGCGCGCAGGCCAGACGATGCGGTCGATGCCGAATTGCGGCGCCCCCTGCATCGTGCCGCCGAAATACGCGCCGAAGGTGCGCACGTACTCTTCCTTGCCGACGAAGCAGATCGTGTGCGCCTTGCCGAGCTGGCGCGTGGTCATGCAAGCCAGCAGGTTGACCTCGTCGGAGCGCGCGCAGGCGATGACGTACTCGGCCTTGTGGGCGCCGGCGCGCTTCATCACCTCGATGTCGTTGCCCTGGCCCTCGATCAACTGCACGTCGAGGCGATCGAGCTCGGAACGGCCCTCTTCGCCTTCGTGGACGACGGTCAGGTCATTATCGACACTCAGCTCCCGGGCGAACTGGAGCGCGATCTGCCCGCTCGAAACGAGAACAATGCGCATGGCGGAAGCGTGATGCTATCAACCGGCCGCGACGGCGGGCGGGCCGTTCTTGACGGCGCGGCGAATGAGCCAGACGCCGGCGAGCACGAACGGGATGCTCAGGATCTGGCCCCACGACACGGGCCAATCCTCGGCAAACGCCGCCTGCCGCACCTTGAAGAACTCGACAATAATGCGCGTCGTAAAGACACAGACGAGGAACCAGCCGGTCAGCAGGCCATAGGGCGTCGATGCCCTGCGACGGCGATACAGCAGGATCATCAGCCCGAAGGTGAGCAGGTAGCCGAGCGATTCGTAGAGTTGCGCCGGGTGGCGGAAAACCTCCGCGGACCGATCGTACTGCTTGAACCAGATGCCCCACGGCATGTCCGTGGGCATACCGACGATTTCCGAATTGAAGAAGTTGCCGATCCGAATGAGCGCCGCGGCCAACGCCGTCGGAATCGCCACCCGGTCCACGACCCAGAGATAGGGCTGATCCGGCCGCTTGCGGGCGTAGTACCAGAGGGCGATCACAACGCCGAGCGATCCGCCGTGGCTCGCAAGACCACCCCTCCAGACCATCAGGATCTCGAGCGGGTCGTTCATGTACTTGTGGAAGTCGTAGAGCAGGCAGTGCCCCAGTCGCGCCCCGACGATCGTGCCCACCACGAGCGACACGCACATCGAGTCGAGGTCCTTCTCCGGCTTGTTCTCCTGCTCGAAGATCCGCTTCATGATCGAGAAACCGATCAGGAAGCCGGATGCAAAGCAGACCCCGTACCAGCGCAGCGCGAAGCTATCGCCGATCTTGAAGATCTCGGGGTCGAGGTCCCAGGTGAGGGTCGCGAGAAGGCCCATTGGCGCGGATTGTACGCGTTAGTAGCAATTGCTCATTGTGGAGGAGGTCCGGGGGACGGCTATGAGCCTTGAGCTCTGAGCTTTGCGCCGCAACCGGGCCATCCAATCGCGCTTGGATGCCAAGGAGCCTCGGGAGTCCTGGGGCGGCGCCGCTCTCGACCGAGGCCCAATGACGACGGCTACGCCAAGCGGTTAGCTGGTTGCGGCGCAAAGCTCAGAGCCCATAGCCCAAGGCCGATGACGAGGGGGCAGCTCGCTAACCCTGCTTGCGGGCCCTCTCCAGGTCGTCCCACAGACCATAGTTTTTGATCAGGTTGCGCAGGGTGCGCTCGGCGCTGCGATCCCAGAACTTGGCGATCAGGGCGAGGTCGCCGTTCAATTCCTCGATGAGCGTCTTGAGCCAGATGCGCTTGGCGAAATCGACGTGCGCCTGCGACTCCCCCACATCGCCCGGATTGGTGGCGCGGATGCGACGCCGGAGCGCCTCGACATCGACGATGCCGCCCTCCAGCATGCGCGGTCCCGCCGGCGCCGACATCGGCCCGGGGTCGGGCGCGTTCTCGATCGCATCGCGAATGGGCTCCGGCAGATCCGCGATCGTGATCAGGTCGGTCTCCGACATCGCGGCGCCATAGGTGAGCGCGCTCTGAAGTTCGCGAATGTTGCCGGGCCACGCATAGGCGCGCAGGCGATCGGCCAGTCCGGGTGCGAGTACCCTTCCGGGCCGGGGCACCCTTCCGGGCCGGGGTACTCTGCGCGCGCTGTCGGCGCTCGCCTTTTCCTGCAACCGAGCCAGCAGGAACTCGGCCAGCATCGGAATGTCGTCGCGCCGGTCCCGCAGCGGCGGCAACTCGAAGGGCAAGATGTGCAGGCGGTAGAAGAGGTCGCGCCGGAACTCCCCGCTTTCGACCATCTCCTTCAGGTTGCGGTTGGTCGCGGCAATGATGCGCACGTCCACCTCGATGTCCTGCACGCCGCCCAGCCGTTTGAACTTTCCTGTTTCCACGACACGCAGCAGCTTGGCCTGCAACTCCGGGGGCGCATCTCCGATCTCGTCGAGGAAGATCGTGCCGCCGTTGGCGAGGCTGAAAAGGCCGTTGCGCTGCTCGATGGCACCCGTGAACGCACCACGCTCGTGGCCGAAGAGATTCGAGAGGCTCAGATTCTCGTGCCCGACGTCGCTCGTCATGCCGACTTCCACGTAGGGCTTGCCCTGGCGCGCGGACTTGTCGTGGATCT
>CBDURV010000195.1:0-7239 GCA_965369495.1 uncultured bacterium | reverse complement strand
TTAGGCGAATGAGCATGGCGCGAACGTCTTGGAGCGCTGCGCGGAGTTCGGTCGCCTTCTCGGCTCGGATCAGCTCCAGATCACGCGAGAGGATCAGGTAGTAATCGACTTCGTTTGCGGAGCCGAGCGCCATGCGCAGAAAGTGCGCGAAGTCCCGGTCGGTCCCGCGCGCGCAGCCTTCTGCGATGTTGGCTGGCACCGATACGGCAGCTCGTCGGATCTGGCGGCGCAGCTCGTATCGCTCTTCCTGTGGGTAGCTTCCGGTTGCGCGATAGAGCTCGCAGACGAATCGGTGCGCAAGTTGCCAAACTCGGAGGTTTTCGTGGTCTTGCATGGGAACCCTGCACCCATAGAGTCGCGGGCGGGTAGCGTGGCGCGATCTGGCGCGAAACCTCGCAGGGGCAGGCATTCGCGAATTCGTGGCTTCAAGCTTCGAGCCTCAAGCTTCGAGCCCTGTCTGCACTCCCCGTACAATTTCGCTCAAATGCACCCGATTTCGACTCCCTCCGCTCCCTCGGCTATCGGCCCCTACTCGCAGGCGACGGTCCTGAACGATCTTGTCTACTGCTCGGGGCAGATCGCGCTCGACCCGGCGACGATGGAAATGGTGGGCACGACCGCCGCGGAGCAGGCGGAGCAGGTGATGACGAACCTGACCGCCGTGCTGACGGCCGCCGGCAGTTCGCTGCACCACGTTGCCAAGACGACGATCTACCTCGCGTCGATGGATGACTTCGCGGCGGTCAACGAGGTCTACGCGCGCCACATGGGCGAGCATCGTCCGGCGCGCGCGACAGTCGCGGTCCTGACGCTGCCCAAGAACGGCCTGGTTGAAATCGACGCCATTGCCGAGGTGCCCGCTTGAAGCCTCCCTCGGCGCTGCTGGATGCGATTCGGGAAGCCGATTCGATCCTGCTTGCGACGCACATTCCGATGGACGGCGACGGTCTCGGTTGCGGGATCGCACTGCAGCGCGGACTGGAATCGCTGGGCAAGCAGGTGCGCTTCTTGAACGAGGCGCCCGTGCCCTACGTCTTCGATTTTCTGGCTGGTCGCGAACGCGTGGAATTTCTCGGCCCGGACGATGCGGTGCCTGCCTGCGACTTGCTGCTCGGCCTCGATGCGGGCGATGCGTCACGCCTGGGCCGCATGCACGCGGAACGTCCCGCCGGCGCGCGTGTCGCCAATGTGGACCATCACGCGACCAACGACGGCTACGGCGATGTGGCGTGGATCGAGGCGCACGCCTCCTCGACCGGCGAGATGGTGCATGCGCTGCTCGGCGCCATGGAACTGCCGATCGATGCCGTCTCGGCGCTGGCGTTGCTGATTTCGATCACCACCGACACGGGCCGCTTCTCCTACTCCAACACGACGCCGGGCGCGCACACGGTCGCCGCCGATCTGATTGACCGCGGCGCGGACCCGGACGTGATCTACCGGCACCTGTACGGCTCGCTGCCGATGAGCGTGCTGCGCCTGCGGGCGCGGGCGGCGGAGGGGATCGAATTGGCCTGCGAAGGCCGCGTGGCGATGCTCACGGTCGATCCGAGCTTCGGCGCTGATCTCGGCGCCAAGGTCGATGACGTCAAGGACCTCGTCGATATCGCCATCGGTCTCGACGGCGTCGTCGCCGCCGCGCTCGTGCGCGGACTCGCAGAAGGCGGCACAAAGGTGAGCCTGCGCTCCAAGTCGGACGGCGTCGATGTCGCCGCACTCGCGCACTCCCACGGCGGCGGTGGCCATGTGCGCGCTTCGGGTTACTCCGCGTCGGAAGGGCCGGAGGCGGTCGCCGCAGCGCTTTCGGCGCAACTTGACGCACTCGTCCGCGCCGACAGCTAAGCTGGATCCGTGCATCCCTCGGACTTGGCTGCAGACCTTGCGCGCACCTTGCGAGCGCGTGCGCAGTTCCACGGCGCCCGCATCGTGGGGGAGCCCCGTCGGGCACCCGTGGCGCCGCCGAAGCTCGCACTGGATTGGGAGTCGCTCACCACGCGCGCCCTCGGCTGCGAGGCGTGCGCACTCTGCGAAACGCGCAACCAGGTCGTTTTCGGCGAAGGAAATCCCGATGCCGATCTGCTTTTCGTCGGCGAGGCGCCCGGCTACCACGAGGATCAGCAGGGGCGCCCGTTCGTCGGCAAGGCGGGCGAACTGCTGACGGCGATGATCGAACGCGGCATGCATCTGCGGCGCGAGGATGTCTACATCGCCAACGTGCTCAAGTGCCGGCCTCCCGAGAATCGCAACCCCGCCCCCGACGAGGTGGAGCGCTGTCGCCCCTTCCTGCTGGCGCAGATCGAGCTCATTCGCCCCAAGGTCGTCTGCGCGCTCGGCGGACAGGCGCTGCGCGCCCTGACGGGCCACGAGGGCGGCATTTCGCGTGCTCGCGGCCGTCCGGTACCGTTTGGCGATGCGGTGCTCGTGCCCACGTTCCATCCCGCATACTTGCTCCGCAACCCCGCCGCCAAGCGGGAGGCGTGGGAAGACCTCAAAACGGTCATGCGCATCCTCGCCAGCGATTCCGGCTCTCGTTAGCGAGGGGAGCTTTCGCGGACGGCTTTGGGCTCTGGGCTTTGAGCTTTGGGACTCGCAGTCGATCGATGAACTCCGGAGCCCAAAGCCGAGTTCCGACGACGTTCGCACACGAGCGGACGACGTAACGCCCGCCCGCCGCATCCGCTTTCGAGGGGATGGCCTGGTTGCGGCCCCAAGCTCAAAGCCCAAGGCCCAAAGCCGAAGTCAGCAGCCTTCCGAACTCGGTAAAAAGGGGCTGAACGTGACGGCAGGGTGACACGAAAACACGATTCTCCCATGCGCCTTCCCGGAGGAGCGAAAGCTCTGGATGGGGAAAGGTGTTGCGGGCTTCAACCCGCATTTGGTAACTAAAGCGGCTCCGGGTCAGGGCATGGCCCGGAATCTTCGTTCTGGGCAGAGGCTCAGGGCGGCGCGTGCCAGGATCGACAGGGCAGTCTTGGGCGCGTTAAGTACGGCAAAAGGCACCCGCAATAGCGGGATGGATCGAGGAAGACGCATGCGGAAAGCACTGAGTCTGAGCCTTCTTCTTATGCTGGCGTTCTACGTCGGCGCTTGCGCAAAAAAGAAGACGGTGAAGGAAGACGAGGGCGCTCCGACGGATATGACCGTCGAGGACGACACCTCTTCCGGAGAAGCCGGCGATATGCCGGACGGTGACGCGACCGATGAAACCGCTCCGGAGGCCGAGGCCACCGAAGGCGGCGATCCCGAGTCGGAAACTCCCGCGACCGAAGAGGTCGTTGAGGAGGAGGTCATTGTTGTCGAGGAAGTCGTCGAGGAGCCGATGCCGGACATCAACGCCGGCGACGCGGCCATCGCCGACCGTGCCAGCCAGGAAGAGCTGGTTCGCAGGCTGCGCGCATTCGCCGACGCCAAGCACAAGGCGGGCGATGTTGCCCAGGCGCGTGACCTCTACCGCCGCATCCTGCTGCTCGATCCGCGTGATCAGCAGGCGCGTGCGCAGTACGACAGGCTGAGCGTCGAGCTCGGCGAGCGTGCGCCGGTCGCCACCGAAATCATCGAAACCGAAGCTGCCCGCGTTGACGCGCGTCGCCAGGAGACGATCGCCCAGATCAACCGGCGTCTCTCCCGCGCTCGCGTCGCCGAGGGCGAGCGCGACTACGACACGGCCATCCGGAAGTACGAGGAGATCGCCAACATCCTCAACTGGTATCCGTACCAGTCGGACTTCCCCGTGGACCAGAAAGCCGTTCGCGAGCTCATCAAGCGAGCCGGCGAGCAGCAGCGCATCTTCGATGCCCGCGATCGCCAGATGCGGGAGAAGGAAATCTCCGTCATCGAGGATCGTCGCCGCGAAGACCAGCGCGACGAGGAACTGCGCCAGATGCGTCTGTGGCTCAAGATGGCCGGCGACGCGTTCGAGCGCGGCGAGTTCGACCTCGCGCAGGCGAACGCCCAGAAGGTCCTCGACCTCGATCCCAACAACAAGCAGGCGAAGAAGCTGATCCGCATCGCCGCCGAGACCAAGTACAACTCCGACCGCCTCGAACTGCGCGAGCACTTCAACGACGAGTGGCGTTCGGTCATGGAGCGCCTCGAGTACGACGCACTTCCGCACCCCGAGGTGTTGAACTACCCGAAGAACTGGGCAGAGATCTCCAAGCGTCGTCCGCGTAGTGCCGGCACCAACATGGACACCGCTCCGGATCCCCGCGAGGCGGCCATTCTCAACACGCTCGAAGAGCGCCGCGTGCGCAACGTCGAGTTCCAGGCGGGCGAGATCACACTCGCCGGCGCCATCGACTACCTCCGCAGCGTTTCCGGCCTCAACTTCGTGATGAGCCAGAAGGTCAAGGAGGAGAAGGCCGAGACGGAGATCAACCTCAAGGTCGACAACGTCTCGATCAAGCAGGTGCTCCAGTTCATCACTGAGCCCTACGAGATGGCCTGGAAGGTCCGCAACGGCGTCATCATGATCCTCGACAAGGAGGAGGCCGCCGACAAGGCAGTGCTGCAGTTCTACGACGTGAAGGATCTGGTCGCGAAGATCAGCGACTTCCCCGGCCAGGAGATCAACCTGGTGCCGTCGAAGTACCAGCCGCCCGAGACGGACGAACTGCCCGAGCCGCAGAGTCCCTTCGAGATCGACTCCCTCATCGAGGTCATTCGCCAGACGATTGACGCCGAGAGCTGGGAGACGATCGAGAACGCCGACATCCAGGTGAAGACCGGCGTGCTCGTGGTCAACACGAGCCCCGAGGTTCACCGCAAGATCGGCGCGTTCCTCAGCGAGCTCCGCAAGAACACCGGCGTGCTGGTCAGCCTCGAAGTTCGCTTCATGCTGGCCGAGGACCGCTTCCTGCGCGATGTCGGCGTCGATATCCGCGGCCTGGGCGATCAGACGGGCGGCGTCGGCCTCCCCGGTCTCGGCACCGCGACCAACTTCGACGACTCGTTCGCCGGTTCGGTCGCCAACCCGAGCGGTGCCCCTCCCGGCATCATCCCGGAGCCGAGCTCGATCGGTACCAGCCAGATCCCCGGTATCTTCTTCTCGGACGGTGACGGCGAGTACAAGACGCGCGTCGAGAACCTCTTCGACTTCCTGCTCACGTTCGACCGTCGCGGCACCGCGATCGCGTCGGCGCAGGGCGGCGGTTTCCGAGGCGACAACTCGGGTGGTCTTTCCTTCCAGCACGTCTTCCTCGACGACACGCAGATGGAGGTCATCCTCCGTGCGGTCGAGAAGAACGAACGCATTCAGCAGATCAGCGCGCCGCGCCTGTCGGTCTACGACACCCAGCGCGCCAACGTCTCGGTCATGACGCAGAACTCCTACGTCCAGGACTTCGACGTGGAAATCGCGCAGTCGGCCGCCATCGGTGACCCGATCGTTCAGACCATCCGTGACGGCATCATTCTCGATGTCCGTCCCATCGTGAGCGCGGACCGCCGCTTCATCACGATGGAGATGCGTCCCACGGTCGCCGAGCTGGTGCGTCCCTTCCCGACTTTCCAGACTTCGCTCGCCAACGGCCCGCCGGTCACCATCCAGGTGCCCGAGATCGCGATCAGCCGTGTGCGCACGACGGTCACCATGCCCGACGGCGGCTCGCTGCTGCTCGGCGGCGTGAAGTTCTTCCGCGACCTGGCGGCCGAGTCCGGCCTGCCCGTCGTGAGCAAGATCCCGATCATCAGCTTCCTCTTCAGCCGCAAGGCGAAGGTCATCCAGCGCCGGAACCTGCTCATCCTGGTCCGCGCCGAGGTGGTGATTCCCGAGGAGCACGCGCCGAACACCGGTTTGGCCCGTTAGATCCGATCGAATCGACCCGCAAGGGGGGTGGGCAAGAGCCCGCCCCCCTTTTTTATTGTGGCGGATCGCCGTTGACCGTCCCGCGATCGGGCGTACTCTGGTTGTGCGCCAACCGTTCCTCCCTGCCGGTCGAGTCTGCCGAAGAGGAGGAAGTAGGTATGAGATCGAGAACCGCCACCCGACCCCGGGTGCGATCTATCCGCAGCGCGAGCAATCCTTACCTAGAAGCGGGTTTCCGTGACAGGTCTGGATTGACTCTGTCCGCCGGCACTTTAGACTCTCCGTTCCGCCGCGATGATTACCCTTGGGTTGGGTATTCACCGCAGGGGTTTACCTGCTTGCACCACCTGTTCTGCACATGGTTTCCGTCGCTCGCGATGTTCGGCAACGTCGCACGGCTAATGGGGGCCTCCCGAAGGGGAGTCGAGTCATGAACGTACGTTGGATGATTTGTGTCCTACTGGTTTCTGTTCTTTTGACAGGTGGCAGAGCAACCGCCGGTACAGCTGAGGACGATCTCAGGTTCGCTCAGTCTCTTGGCGCGCGCGGCCTTGCCGACATGGCGGACCAGCTCCTCGATCGGATGATCAAGAGCTCCGATCCGGCCAAGCAGCGCAACGGCCGCTACGGCAAGGCGCTGATCACGAAGCAGCAGGCGCAGATCGCCGTAGCCCGCTTCATTCGCGCGCTGGAAACCGGAACCCCGCCGCCCGTTTCGCGGGACGCCGCGCTCGAGTTGTACAAGGGCGCGATCCCCGAGATCGAGGCGTACGTCAAGTCGCAGCCGGCCGGCAGTCAGGCAGCGTTCCTGCTTGCGGCCACGCTGCAGGAGTACGCCGAGTTCCTCGTCGGCAGCCAGTACCCGGAGTCGATGCAGGACACGCGCGAAGAGCTCGTCCTCGCCAACAAGAAGCAGGCGGAGACGCTCTTCCAGCAGGCGATGAAGCTCTACCGCGATGTCGCCGTCGCGATCCGCGCGGGCGGCAAGATCGAGCGCGACAGCGATGAGGACATCCGCATCAAGCAGGCGCTCTTCGCCGAGGCGCTTGCGTCCTACCGCCTCGCCGTGATCTATCCCAAGGGCGCGCGTTTCAACGCCCGCTCCGAGGACGCCGAGGAGAAGCTCGACACCTTCTACGGTGAGCACCACGACGAACTCGTCGGCCTCTACGCGATGCTCTATCTCGGCCGGCTCAACTACGTGCGCGGTATCCGCGCCGGTGACGCCGATTCCGCCGAGGACGCGCTCAACTACTTCGAGGCGGTCGTAGATCAGGTCGTAGAGGATCCGGAGTACAAGGAGACGATCGCGGCGCTGGGCGAATCCATGTACCGCTATTGCGTTGCCGCGAACGCCATCGGCGAGGCGCGTGGCAATCTCAAGCGTGCGGATCCGGGCGCGTATGCCAAGACCATTCGCATGGGCCGCATCC
>CBDURV010000194.1:0-7250 GCA_965369495.1 uncultured bacterium | reverse complement strand
ACGCCGTGGTAGTGCGCGGTCGCGGCGAACGTGGGCAGAAACAACACGTGGGGCAACTCGTTGCCGTTGCCACCGCGAATGGTCCGGAAATCGAGCACCATCGAGACCAGCACGATGCCGTTCAGGTACATGCCGAAACGGTCCTGCAGGTAGGCGCCGACCGATGCGGCGCGCATCGTTCCGTAGGACTCGCCCGCGAGGAACTTCGGAGAGTCCCAGCGGTTGTGTTCGGTCACCCAGGCGCGAATGAACTCCGCCACGGAACGCGTGTCTTCCTCCAGCCCGGAAAACTCGCTCTGTTTGTGCCCCTTGGCGGGTCGGCTGTAGCCGGTGCCGACGGGATCGATGAAGACGAGATCCGTCGATGCCAACCAAGTGTCGGGACAATCCACCACGCGCGCCGGCGGCTTGGGCGCCATCCCGTCATCGGTCATCGCGACCCGTCGCGGACCGACGCCGCCCATGTGCAGCCAAACCGACGCCGCTCCCGGCCCGCCGTTGAAGACGAAGGTGACCGGCCGTTTGTTGTCCACGCCGCCGTCCCACTTCATGTACGAGATGTGGAACATCTCCGCCGTCGTAGCGCCGCCGTCGTCCTTGAGCATCAGGTAGCCGGCGGTGGCCGTGTACTCCATCTGTTTGCCGCCGATGGTGAGCTTGTGACGGGTGGTGCTGGGAGCCGACTTCGCGGCCGCGTCCGTTTTTTTTGACTCGGCTTTTTTTTCCTGCGCGACGACGAGCGCGGAGCAGCAGACGAGGACGAGGAAGATACGTAGAGCCATTGAGATCTCCGGAATCGAGTCAGACGCCAACAACGACGAGTGCATTCAGACTCGCCAGCACGAGGGTAACCGCTGCGATCAATGGGCGCCGGTCGGGCACCCGGCGCCACGCCCAGGCGGTCGCCAAGACCAACGCACCGGCAAGGAGCGCGCCCGCACCCATTCCGGGAAGCAGGGCGCCCGGCAGCAGCGGGAACCGCATCATGATTTCGGGTCGTGGATCGCCCAGGAACAGGAGAACCACATGCGGCAGGTACCAGCAGGTAAGCGACGCCCCGATCGCGTAGAGCCACTCGGCGCTCAGTTTGGGTTCTTGAGTGCCGCGATCCGTTCGTTTGGCTGTCTCCACGCCTTGGCCGTCCCTCCGCATAGCGTACCGAACCTACCCGAAGAATCGCTTGAGGCGGTAGACGAGCTGCAACGACAGGTCGTCGGTGATCTCGTCGTCGAGGCGGTTGAGGTTTTCGCTGCCCTTGGTGTTCTTCTTGAGCCAAGAAACAACGCGCTCCGGCGCGATGCCGTGCTGCGCGACCAGCGGGAGGATGCGTTCGCGCACGAACCGCCTGTACATGCGTTCGTCGGTGCTCACGACCGCCCACCCCAGGCCCACGAAACAGACGACGGCGGCGCCTAGCCCCGCCCAGAGCCCCCACACGCGAAAGATTACGACGAGAGCAACCACGGCGGCGAGGATGCCGAATTCAAGCACGCGGTTGGACCAACTCTTGTCGAGCAACTTCTCGGTCACGTCGCGGAACTGTACGAGGGCATGTTTCTGGCGGCGCGTGAGCGTGCGAACCTCCGGCTCCTCGTCGTCGTCGCGGGCGACATCCCCGGTGTCGAGGGCGAACACCAGAAAGTAGCCAAGCTGTTCGTCGATGCGTTGCATGCGGTCGAGCGAGGCAAGTATGCCGCGCCACGGCCGCTCCCCCGCACCGAGGCGCCGCAGATCGGGATCGGGCACCGTGTGGCTGAGCTGGATGTAGCGCAACAGCATGTCCGCGCCGGCGCTATCGGCGGCCCATCGCAGCCACGACTCGCGCAGGCGCACGCGGTCCTGATATCCGTCATCGATCCAATCGTCGGCCTCGGGACCGCTCGCGTAGTAGGCGTGCAGTTCCTCCGCCTCGTCGGGTTGGTGCCACGCGACCGCGCAGGCGATGCGAAGACCGAGTTGCCGCAGTCCTTCGTGCCGCTCGGCCGCCCGACGGAACTCCGGCGTGGAAACTTCGCGCACGACATCCTCCTCTTCGCCCCGCAGCAAACGCATGTGGCAGCGTTCCTCGAAGAGCATGACCGCCAGATCGCGCTCCTCCTGCCGGTTGAGGATCTCCCAGCCGCAGCCGTCGCCGAGCACGAACTCCTCGAACTCGCGCGCCGACAGGACCTGCTCCAACCATTCGGCAATCGGTGTTCCGTGCTCGAGGCCGGCGTGCAGATGCGTGGCCGCGACCTCGAACGACGCACCCAGCGCCTCTTCCAGCAGGAAACGCAGCGCGTAGGGACGCGCGGACCCGGGGTCGTGCTCGCGCGCCTGCTCCAGACGCGCGCGCGCGACATCCGGATCCCCGTCGCCAATGATGTCCGCGAACTGCAGCGGCGGCACCTCGGATTCCGCATGGTCCTGCGGATCGGGAGCGTCCTCGAAGTCTTCCGACTCGTCCCACGGCGGCCGCACGTCACCCAGTTCCTCCTGCACCGACTCGAACGCGGCACGCACGCACCGAAACTGGGCGGGTTGGCGATCGGGCCGATAGACGCGGATCAGTCGAGCGTAGGCGCGTTTCAGGTCGCGCTCGCTACAGCCGTACTCAAGGCCCAGGATCTCATAGGGATCGTTCGAGTCGGGCAGCGGCGGCGGCGCCTCCACCCATCACCCACCCATCGCGAAGCGAATCAGCCGGAGGGCGGCAACGACCATGAGAGCGTATGCGATGTACTGCCAGACGGTGGTCCGGCGCGGCGAGTCCTGTTCGACCGCCGGTAGATCGAGATTCGAGGAGGGCACCGCAGGTTGCGCGCGGTGCGTACCGGCACGAAATGCGGCGCGCAGTTCCGACAGTTCGACCACCGCATCGAGCGAGGTGTTCGTGATCGCGTCGAGGAACGCCGCGCGACGTTCCTCGTCGTTGCCGGCGCGTTCAATTCGTTCGACGCCGGTTACCACCGGTCGCCCCCGTCGATCTGCTCGCAGACCTCGAAGAGCGTGGCATACGCCGTGCGCAACTCGTCCGGATTGCGGCCCGCGATTGCGCTTTCGAAGTCACCGATCGCACCGGCCAGCATGGAGCGCCCCTCGGGAGGCAGGTCCTTCCAGAGCAGTTCCGCCCGCAGCATCAGGTCGCGGTACTCGATCTTCTTGAGCGGATCGTCCTTGAGCTTGCGAATGCGTGCGGCGGCCCGTTTGAGGGCATCCTCCGAAAGCGTTCGCGAATCGCGCGTGAAGATCTTGCGCACGAACTTATCGGTCCCGGCGACGCGCGCCTCCACTTCCAGGATGCCGTTGACGTCGTAGGTGAAGCTCACCTCGACGCCCTGTCCGGCGGGTCCTTTGGGAATGCCCTTCACACGCAGGCTGCCCATGTGGCGGTTCTCTTCGACGCGCCGCGACTCGCCCTCGTAGACCTCCAGATCGAGCACGGTCTGGTTGGCGTGAATGGTGCTGAACATGTCGGTGCGCACCGTCGGAATAACGGTATTGCGGTGAATCACCGGACTGAAATAGCCCGGCACGATGCGACCGGCCACCTCCTGCACCACCTCGACGCCCAGGCTGTGGGAGAGCACGTCGGTGACGACGATGTCCTCGACCGCGGCATCCCGAAGCGAAAGCGCCGCCTGGATCGCGGCGCCATGCGCGACGGCCAGATCGGCGTCCACCGATTCCGCCGGCGCGCGCTCGAAATGCTCCTGCACGAAGGCGCGCACACACGGCATGCGCGTCGCGCCGCCGACCAGAATCACCTCGTCCAGCGGCTTCGTGAGCCGTGCCGCCCGCAGCGCGGCCTTGGTCGGCGCGAGCAGTCGGCGCAACAGCGGTTTCCACGCCTCCTCCGCCTCGTCGCGCGAAATCGGAATCGGCACCGGGCGGTCGAGCAGTCCTTCGAACGGCGGGACGACGATGTCCACCTGCTCCGACTCGGAGAGCTTGCGCTTGGCCAATTCGCAACGCTTCGCGAGCAGGCCGAGCGCCGCCGGATCGACCATTTCCGCCCGCTCGAAGCTCAATCCCACCTCGTGCAGCACGACGCTCACAAGGCGACGCGTGAAATCCTCGCCGCCGAGATTGCTTTCGCCCGCCGTGCTGCGCACCTGCAGCGTGCCCTCGAAGAGTTCCATCACGCAGACGTCGAAGGTGCCGCCGCCGAGATCGAATACGAGGATCTCCGCGTCGCGGTCGCGCTCGTGGATGCCGTAGGCCATGGCCGCGGCGGTCGGCTCGTTCAGAACGCGCAGCACTTCCAGGCCGGCCAACTCCGCCGCCTTGATGGTGGCGAAGCGCTGCTCCTCGTTGAAGTAGGCGGGCACCGTCACGACGCACGCCTCGACCTCGGTGCCGAGCGCGGCCGAGGCGTCTTCGCGCAGGCTGCGCAGCACGCACGCGGACAGTTCGACCGCGTTGTACGCGCTCTCGTTGAGCTTGTACTCGCGGTCGCCCCCGATGCCGCGCTTGAACGTCGCCGCGGCGCGTTCGGGGGCCAGCGCCAGGATCTCCTTGGCGGGCCGACCCGTGAGCAGCCCATCGCCATCGGGATCGAGAGCGACCACGGAGGGGGTCATCAGACCGCCCAGCCGGTTGGGCAAAATCCGTACGCCGGTACCGTCGAAGAGCGCAATCACGCTATTCGTCGTACCCAGATCGATCCCGATTGCCGGACGTGCCATCGCCTTTAGCTTAGCGGCTCAACCGCGAACTACCCACGCTCGTGCTCGGCGGCCCAGCGATAGACGCGGGCCTCGAGCGCGGCGAGTGGCATTCCCAGCGATTCCTGCAGGACGGCGGCGCTTGCCTTGCCCGCGCCGATCTGCTTGAGGATCGCCGGCAGGCGCTCGTGCTGCGTCTCGATCAGGTAGGCGGCCAGCATGTAGCTCGCCAGCAGGTCGTGCGCGTCCATCTGGCTGGTGTCCTTGGCCAGCATGTGCGTCCAGTCGGGCGAGTGCCCACGGGCAACCATGTCGGCCGCAAGACGAAACCAGTCCGCGCGCACCGGCTGCATCGAGGCCCAGAGGCGCGCCGATCGCTGGCTCTTCTTGCTCTTCTCCGCCACGTATCGCGTATGGCGCACGAAGGTGGAGCGCCGGTAGCCGGTGAGTTGGTGGGTCAGATAGAGGCCGACCCCCTCCCAGATCCAACCGTTGCGCGTGGTGACCCCGTAGTACTTCTGGAGCAGGAACCCGAGCGGTTGGCGCGCCGCCCACTCGATGCGCCGTTCGGGTTGATCGACGCGCGTGACGCAGGTGTGGGACGCGGGCAGCCAGGTACTCGCGAGATCCTTCTCCCGCTTGTACAGCGCGGGCGAGATCTTCGGGTGGTTCGAGAGCAGCGTCTGGAACTGCGCCGGGCCGGTCAGCATGAAGAGCCGCCGCGCCGGAAAGTCCTTGCCGCCCATGCCCAGCAGCGACTCGAAGAGCGGATCGGTAGCGTCCGCGACACGCAGGATGGTGGGCGCCTCGAGCGCCGGAATCGCGCAGAGCAGACGCCACCCGCCACCATCCAGCGCCGAGTTCCACTGCACGCCGTAGCTGCGCTCCTCCTCGGTCGGATCGACCACCTGCGCGGGACCCGCCTTGTCCAGCGCCTGGCGCACCGCCTCGCGCAGCGCGGCGCGCCGTGAAACCGCGCGTTGCGTGTCGAGCAGCACCCAGCGCGCGCCGGCCCGCACTTCGCCGTTCACGCGATGGGCGCCCGCGTGGTCGGGGTGCAGCAGGAAAATCTCGCGCAACACACGCTCGCGCGTCGCCAACGACCCGGTCGTACCTGCCTTCTCCATCAGCGGCACCAGTGCGTCGCCGAAACGCGTCCCGATCGCCCGGCGCCGCTGCTCGAGTTCGGCATGGAATGCCGGCAGCCGATCGCGCGTCTCGGGCATCGCCCGGTTGCGTTTCCAGCCGCCTCCCTTGACCCGCACGTAGCGCAGTTTGCGGCGCGCGGTCGGCTGGTCCGCGTCGAACGTCAGGATCAGTTCGTAGACCTGGTCGCGACTCCGATAGAGCTTCGTCGAGACGCACCACTTGGCGAGGTCGAGCAACTCGTCCACCACCTGCCCCGCCGCCTCGTGCCGCGCCGTCTCCAGATAGTCGGCGCGCGCCGTGCCCGCCAGCAGCAGTGCGACGACGAGGGCAATCGTGACGCTGCGTTCAGCGGACGGCATGCTCTCTCACCCAGCGCCCGACACGCGCTTCTAGCGCCGGCAACGGCATGCCCAGCGTCTCCTGCAGCACGATCACGCTCGACTCCCCCGCGCCGATGCGCTTGAGAATGCCGGCCGCCTTTTTCGGATGCGCCTCAAGGATGAACGCGGCGAGCATGTAACTCTCCAACAGATCGCGCGTGTTCATCTGGTTGACGTCCTTGGAGAGCAGCAGCGCCCAGTCGGGCTTGAACTTGGACTTCGCCTCCCGCTTCGCGATGGCGAACCAACTCGCGTGGGTGGATAGCATTTCGCCCCACAGCAGGTTCATTTTCTTGTCGAGCTGCTGGTCGTTCGAGTAGCGCGTGTAGCGCACGAACGTGGTGCGCCGGTAGCCGACGAGGTGGTAGCTCATGTAGAGCCCGAACCCCTCCCAGACCCAGCCCTGCTTGGCGGACATGCCGAGTTTTTTCCACAGCAGGACCGAGAGCGGCATGCGCGCCGCCTCGTCGAGACGTGTTTCCGCGCCGCCGATGCCGCGCGACACGAATGTCATCCCGCCCGGCAACCAGCAGCCACCGAGGCGAGCGTAACGCGCGCGGTCCCGCGCGGTGAGTCCGGGGTGCTTCTTGAGCAGCCGCGCGTACTCGTTGTTCGAGCCGAGCAGCATCATGCGCGCACCCGGGATCTGCAACGGTCCAAGGCGGAACAGCGACTCGAAGAACGGCCCGCTGGCGTCCCCCGCGCGCTGGCAGGCGGGCGCCTCGTGGGCGGGCGCGGAAATCAGCACGCGCCAACCGCCCGCATCGATCGAGGCGGTCCAGCGGATGCCGTAGCGCATCTCCTCGACCGTCGGCGTCACCGGCTTGCCAACCGGCGCCTGCGCCAATGCTTTGCGGGCCGCATCGCGGATGAAGCGCCGTCGGGCCCTCGCGCGCACCGTTTCGGTGAGCAACCACCTCGATCCCGCACGCACTTCGCCGTTGAAGGTGCGCGCGCGCGCGTTTTCCGGGTCGATCAGAAACAGCTCCGTGAGCACGCTCGCGCGCGTCTTGAGCGATCCGGTCGTGCCACCGCCCTCCAGGATCGGCATGACCGTGTCCGCGTAGCGTTTGCC
>CBDURV010000193.1:0-7325 GCA_965369495.1 uncultured bacterium | reverse complement strand
TCGTCGTACGGTTCGGCGCCCAGCTTGGCGGCGGCCAGCAACTGTTCGCCGACCACGAGGAACGCGGCGTTGAGCTTGTCCGGATCGCTCGTCTTCTGCGCGGCGAGCAGCGTCTCATTGGCCGCCTTGAGCGTCAGCTCACCGAGAATGGCAAGCACGGACTCGCGCTGTTCCTCCTCCAGCTTGGAGAGATCGGGGTAGCGCTTGCGGAAGTCCTCGTAGGTGACGTGCTTGAGTTCGAGTTCCAAGACATCGAACTTGGCCTTCGCTTTCGCGTCGCCCGCATCCGCCTTCGCCTTGAGCGCGACGAACGCGGCGTGGCGTTTGGTCGCGTCGGCAAGCAGCTGTTCGACGTTTTCCATCGAAAGCACGCCGGTGCGCCTCGTCCAAAGGCCACCCTTCGAATCGATCACGCCAAACGCGGGATGCTGCGTGAATCCGAACTCGCGGAAGAGCCGGTCATCCGAGTGCCCGGGAATTCGCGTTTCGATGTGCAGGTAGGGAACGACTTTGCCGGTAAACGTGGCAAACGCTTCGCTGCTGAGGGTCCCGCCCTCAACGATGTCGCACGCGCCTCATGGCTGGTGGGAGCGCGTGAAGTAGGCAAAGATGAGCTTGCCCGAATCCGCGGCGCTCTTGCGCGCCTTGGCGTAGTCCTGCTCCCACGCCACCTTCTTGATGAAGGCCTTGTCGGACTTCTTGGCGTACTTTTTCTTGAGGTTCTCGACGGCGGGCGAATCCTGCGCCAGCGCGGGTGCGCTGGAGACGAGGAAGAGGCCGGCGGTCGCGAGAGCGAGACGTGCACCGTTGCGCATTAGTTCTGATTCCTTTCGATTGGACAGCAGATTCTACGACCGAATCGGTTAGCCGGTAATCGCGAACGTGACCGTGACCTTGGCGACCTGCTTGTCGCCCGCGAAGACCTCGCCCTCGGCGGTGCAGAGCCGCTTGCCCTTCACGAGCACGCGCCCCTTCGCGGTGAGCAGCCCGATCGGCGCGGGCCGCAGGAAATTCGCCGTCACCGCCGACGGCACCACGTAGCCGCCCGCCGCGTGCGCCGCGGCGACTTCGCCCAGCGTCGTCAGCACGGCGAGATGCACCATGCCGTTTCCGATCTGATGCTGCGGCGCCTGCGCGTCGAGTTCGACCGTTTCGCCGTCCTCGCCCATGCGCAGGCCGAGCCATGAGTTGAAGTCGTAGATATGCCGTTTTGTCATTACTGGTACCCCCGCGCATGACTGCAGACCAGCCGGTGTTGCCAGTCGGACCACGCCTCGTCCGCGGCCCGTTCCGCCAACCACAGATCTTTCCCCTTGATCCCTTTGCGCGCCAGTGCGAGGGCGCGGTTGACGGCAGCCCGCATGCTGTCCGCATCGCCGGGACCCGCTTCCAGATCCGCGGGCAACTTGGCGGGATCGGTCCGCCCCTGGCGCACCCGCTTGATGGCCTTCATCAGCTCATCGACGGTGTGGTTGTATTCCTCCACCTCGCGTCGCTGCTGACCGCGCCACACGTTCGGGGCGAGGAAGCCAACGCCGACCACCACCACAAGCAACAAACCCGCCAGCGACGTCGCGCGCCAGAGCTTGTCGTCACGGCTGCCCCGCGCCCGGACGGAACTGGCGGGCCAGCCGAGCAGACCGCCCACAATGAACCCGACCGCGTGGGCGACATTGTCGATCCGGAAGAAGGGCAGCAGACCGATGAACAGGATGACGGCCGCCCAAATGAGCATGCGCCGCTGCAGCGCGCGCCCCTCGAATCCGCCGCGACGGTAGCCCCAAACGGCCAGCGCCAGCACGAGGCCGCAAAGCGAACCCGACGCACCACCGCCCCAATAGCCGAACAAATCGCTCGCGGTGAGTGCCGCGATGCCGCTGAAGATGAAGATCGCCCACGTCCGATGCACGCCGAACGTCGAACCGGCGAGCGGAATCAGCATGAAGGCGGCCACGCAGTTCATGAGCAGGTGCAGCAGATCGAGATGCACGAAGTTGGCGCTCACGACGCGCCACCATTGGCCGCAGGTCTGCACGTAAAAGGGTTCGTGGGCCCCGGCGGTCAGAATCCCGATATTGGTCGGCTCGAACGCGTTGCCTTCCTTGTCGCCGCGCCCCGGATCGAGCAGCACCATGATCACGTAGAGCACGACGCACGCGGCGACGATCCACGAACCCATGCGGCCGGTCGCATCGGCGTCCTGCTCGGGCGAAATCGCCAATGCCGCGTCCTGCCCCGCATCGCAGTAGGGGCAGACCTTGGTGCCCGGCGTCAGTAACGCGCGGCACTTGGGGCAGGTCTGGAAGCGGGCCACGGCGGGTGAGTATAGGGGCGTTACCCGCACTGCCTATACTCAACCCGTGAAGACGGTCGTTCTCTTGGGCCTGCTCGTGCTCGCCGCCCCCGTTCCGACGCCCGCGCAGTTCTGGAAAAAGCTGCCGAGCGCCAAGCCGGGCGAGTGGCGCCACCGCCATTTCGAAAAGCCGCAGACACTCAAGGCATATCGCGCCGCCCAACCCGTGCGCCCCACCGAAAAACGCACGGTCATCTACCTGCTGCCCGCGCTCACGCGCCCCACCTACGAACCCGACCGCATCGCGCACCTTGCCGAACTGATGCGCGCCTACTTCGGGCGCAGCGTGCGCGTACTGAAACCCACGCCGCTTCCGCGCCACGCATACGACCGCAAGCGACGCCGGTTTTCGGTGCGCGCCTGCCTGCCGTTTCTGAAGCGAACGCTACCCGCCGACGGCATCTTCCTGCTCGCGGTGACCGACCGGGATATCCGCCTGCCCCACTCTCGCTTCACCTACGGCTGGGGATCGATGAAGCACCGCATCGGCATCTGCAGCACGTGGCGCGTGGACTGGGGCAAGACGCCGGAGATCCAGCGCAAGCGCATCTACGGCCTCGCACTGCACGAGTGCACGCACATGCTTTCGGTGCCCCACTGCACCGAGCGCCAGTGCCTCATGAACGGCGCGATGGACGTGCGCGAGGCGGACGGGCGGCCGCTATTGCTCTGCTGGGAGTGCCGCGACAAGCTCTGCTGGAATCTCTCACTCGATCCGCTCAAACGCTACGACGCGTTGGAAGCCGCCTGGCGCGCAGCAGGTGTTCCCAAGGTCGCGGCGCGCGCGCGCCTGGCCAAGGCGGTCACCGGCAATAGGTGACGCTAGCCTGCATTACTCATGAGGCGTGGGCGCATCGGGGGCAGAACTCGCGGTGATCGATGGCAGGATTCGGCACGACGCGCCTCTCGAACTACGGCGCGCCCTTCTGGGCGAGGACAGATCGTCGAGATCGAAGAGAGAGTCCGAAGGCGACCCGGAGGGGTCGTCGAGGGCGAACGATGAAGAGGTCGGCGATCTGGTCCGTCCAGAACCCGCGCCTCATGAATAATGCAGGCTACATCCCGTCGGCGAGGAACTCCGCGAAGAAGTGCCACAGGCCGGTCGGCACCGGTTCCGTCAATTCGAAGGAGCGCGCGATGTCGGGCTCGAAGACGCGCTCGATCAATGCACGCACGGCCGCGGGATGCGATGTGGCGATGTTCATCTCGCGGTTCACGCGCAGGCTGAGGTGGTCCATGTTGGCGGAACCGAGGCACGCCCAACCGTCGAAGACCGCCGCCTTGAGATGCGACATGCCGGGATAGATGTAAACGCGGACGCCGCGCTTGAGCAGCGCGTTCATCGTTACCGCATGGTTCTTGTTGACGATCGCGCTATCCCCTTTCGCCGGCAGAATCACGCGTACGTCCACGCCGCGGCGCCGCGCGCGGATCAACTCATAGACCACCGCGTCGCTGGTCAGATAGGAGGGCTCCATGTAGACGTAACTGCGCGCGCGGCGAATGGCGGCAATCTGTGCCCGCTTGATCTGCGAGTCTCCGGGCCGCGTGAAGAGCAGCCGCACGGGGTAATCGGCGGCAGTCGCAAGCGGAGAACGGGCAGGGCTGCTCTTGCGGCGGAACTCGGCGAACCGCTTGGCCGCCACCCACGTGCGCTCGAACTCGTTGGAAATCGCCGTGACGATCGGACCGCGCACCTCGATCATCATGTCGTGCCAGTCGTAACGGTATTCGCGGCCGATGTTCATGCCGCCCACGAACGCGATGCGCTCGTCCACGATGATCGACTTGGAGTGGTCGCCGGCCAGCCATGGATTCGTAAGCGCGCGCACGCTGACCCGCGAGTCACGGCGCAGATACTTGAAGATGTCGCGCGGCGGTTGGTACTCGGCGGGCAAGGACGGGGATTGTGCCATGGCGGCGCCCGCGCTGCCGAGACCGTCGGCCAGGACGCGCACCCGCACCGACGCCGAGCGTGCGCGCAGAAAATCGGCCACGCGCACCGCGTAGTCGTCGTTGTCGAAGATGTAGATGCGAACATCGATCGAGCGCTGCGCGGCAAGCGCCACATCGATGAAGCGCGGAAAGAACTCGGCTCCGTCCACGAGGTAGCGCAGGCGGCCCTGGGACGACGGAGAGCCGATCATCTCATCGAGCGACTTCTCCCACTCGATGAGGTCCATGCCCTTGCGCTGCGTGACCGAGAGTTTGGCCCGCTTCTTCATCAGCGCCGTCGGCTCCGCCTTGAGCAGGTCAGTCGCCGTCGCCGCCGTCGTGGTGAAGAGCCGGCCGAACGACGCGACCGGCTGACTGACGATCGACTTGAACTGTCCCACCACGGTGCTGGAGATCAGATGGAACGTCCTGCGTTTGCGCTTTTTCGGCTTCGGCGCTTCCGCCACGAGAAACACGACACGCCGCGCATCGGCGAACACGAACGGATAGGACGCCTCGCCCGTGCGGTAGAGAATGGCGGCGCGCGGAACGGCGATGGCCGCCAGCAGATCGCGAAAGCGATGGGTGCACACGACCGGAATGTCCGCGGGCTTCGACATCAGCGGCACACAGTGCAAGTCGCCGTCGTCGTCGCGGTAAATGAAGATGTCCTCGCGCGCGAGAACATCGACCACGCAACCCTGGCGCGGCGCGGCCGGCGCGAGTGCCGCGAACGCGTTGTGCAACGTGCGCTTCCATTCACGCGCCTCACGAATCTCGACGCCGACGGCGCCCTTGCGCCAGTCGCTCCAGTCGCGTGCGGCAAGCGCCCTCAGCGCTTCGGCGGACCTGCCCGAAACCAGCGCCCAGCGATAGCGAGGGTCACCGTCTTGCGACAACAGGAGGCGCTGGCCGTTCAGGAACGCCTCGTCGCACAGCGCGGGCGACGCGACCACGCAAAGAAACAGGACCTGCAAGAGCCTCGTTCGCGCGCGGTTTGGAGTTCGCATTACGGTCTCCCTTTGCGAGTCCAATTAGCGCACGCGGCGCGCCAAATGAAAGAACCCGCCTACCCGGCGAAAGGCACCGGCGCCCATCCTCGCGAGAACGCCAAAATGGCGCAGCGCTCAGGAGCGAAACGCGCGCCGGTTCTCTTCGCGTACCAGTTGTCCGCAGGCGGCGGTCACGTCCGCGCCGAGCGAGTAGCGCAGCGTGACCGGAAATCCGCGCGCCTTGAGCGCGTTCGCGAACGCCTCGCGACGCGGCTTGCGCGTGCGCTGGAGTTCCGGTGCATCGGGGATGGGGTTGTAGGGGATCAGGTTGATGTGCACGTCGAGGCCGGCGGCCCAATCGATCAGTGCATCGAGATCGCCGTCGCCGTCGTTGGTGTCCGCGAGCAGCAGATGCTCAATCATCACGGGTTGCCGCTGAATGCGCGTGACCGCGAGGACGGCATCGCGCAGCGCACAGAGCGGGTAGCGCTTCGCCAGCGGAATGATCCGCTCGCGTGTTTTCTGAATCGCGCTGTGCAGACTGAGCGCGATGCGGACACGCGGAAACCGCTCCGCGCAGCGCACCATCGCCTCGGGAATTCCAACGGTCGAAACGGAGACGTGGCCGAGGCTGTGGTGAAAGCACTCCGGATGGGCGAGCGCGTCCAGCGTCTCGTAGAGCGCCGCTTCGTTGTGGAGCGGCTCCCCCATTCCCATGAAGACGATGTTGCGCACGCGTCGATCCTCGCCGGCCAGATGCGCGTTTGCCTGCACGACCTGATCGAGGATCTCGCCGGCCGACAGGTTGCGCCGCAACCCGAGCTTGCCGGTCGCGCAAAAGCCGCAGTCCGCGGCGCAACCGACCTGCGACGACACGCAGAGTGCCGTGCGCCCCGACTGCACGCGCAGGATCACCGTCTCGATCTGCAGGTCGTCGGCGGTCCGGAATACGAGCTTCGACGCGCCATCGATCTCCGAGTCGCGGCGGTCCACGAGATCGAGATAATGAAACTGCACGTCGTCGGCGATCCGCCCCCGCACCCCCTCCGGCACGACCTCCAACGCCGCCTCCCGGTCCAGGCGGTTCTTGAAAAACGCCCGCCGCAGCCGCTTGATGTGGATCGGATCCAACCGCAGCGCCCGCCGCAGCCGCTCCACGCGATCGATGTCATGCAAGTCCACGGCTAACGCTCCAGCGTGAACTGCACGAGGTCGAGCTTGCCGTTGCGGAAGTAGAATTCGCAGCCCTTCAGGTAGCGCTGGTAGGTGTCGTAGACGTCCTGGGACGTGAGCGCGATCGCGCGGTCCTTCGCTGCTTCGAGGGCGGTCGCCCAGCAGTTGAGCGTGCGCGCGTAGTGCATCTGCAGCGAGTGCTGCCGGGCAATCTTGAAACCCGCCGCCCGCGCTTCGTCCGCGACGAGGCGCGCGGGGCAGAGCTGGCCGCCGGGGAAGATCCGCTTGCGAATGAAGATCGTGAAGAGCATGTCCTCGCGTTCCAGCTTGAGGCCGCGCGCCTCGAGCACATCCGGGTCCTGCTGGACGATCGTGTGCAGCAGCATGCGCCCGCCCTTGGGCAGGATGCCGCGGCAGCGCGTGAAGAATTCGCCGTAGCGCTTGTGCCGGAAGTGCTCGAACGCGCCAATGCTCACGATGCGATCCACCGGCTCGTCGAACTCCTCCCAGCCTTGGAGCCGGATCTCGGCGCGCGGCGTATCGCGAAGAAGATGCGACGCGAACGCGACCTGATTGCGACTGAGCGTCAGGCCGACGGCATCGACGTCGTGACTCTCCACCGCGCGCCGCACGGTCGCTCCCCAGCCGCAGCCGACATCGAGCAGGCGCTGGCCGGGCTGCAGGTCCAGCTTGCCGAGCGCCAGATCCACCTTGGCGCGCTGCGCCTCCTCAAGCGTCATCTCCTCGCGCTCGAAATAGGCGCAGCTATAGGTCATGGACGGATCGAGAAAGAGCGCGAAGAACTCGTTCGAGAGATCGTAGTGCGCCTGAACATCTTCGTAGCGGGGCTCCAGTCCGTCCATGCGCGACAG
>CBDURV010000192.1:0-7333 GCA_965369495.1 uncultured bacterium | reverse complement strand
CAGGAAGGTCCCGGCATGCCGGAGGAGTTGCTGGCCGCGGCGGCGCACACCGTCGTGATTCCGCAGTTCGGCTCGATGCGCTCGATCAACGTCGGCGTCGCGGCGGGCATCGCCATGTACGACTGGCACGCTAAAATGCGTTCGTGATTAACGAGATCTGCCCGCACTGCGAGAAATCCTGCGTGTCGAACTGGCGCAAGCTGGTCCTGCTGCCCGGCATGACGACCCAGTGCGAATCCTGCGGTGAGTGGGTGGGCGTGCCCGCCTACGGCGTCGTTTCGATCTTTCCGCTGCTCTTCGCCTACCTGATCATCTTCGACGTGCCCGAGGGCGGAATCGGGGCGCGAGTGGCTATCGCGGGCGTGCTGGCAGGTTTTGCGATCTACTTCCAGGTCTACCTGCTGCCGCTCGTAGCGCGCTAACGTAGCTTCCGGCGACGATTGCGCAGGAAGTCGATGAGCACGAAGCCTTCCAGTCGCGCGCTTTCGGCGAAGTATGCGCGCCCGCGATTGACCTCGGTGAACTCCTCGACGAAGCCCTTCAGGTAGGGGTCGGCCGTGAGCATGAAGGTCGTAATGGGGATCTGCTTGCGGCGACAGCGCGCCGCCTCGTCGAGTGTTTTGGCAACCACCTTCGGATCGAGGCCGAACGGGTTCTTGTAGAGCACGCCGTCCTCGTGGATGCACGAGGGCTTGCCGTCCGTGATCATGATGATCTGTTTGTTGGCCGCCTTGCGCCGCTTGAGGATCTCCTGCGCCGTGATGAGTCCCGCGCGCGTGTTGGTGTGGAAGGGCCCGTTCGAGATGTAGGGCAACTGCGTCAACGGCACCACGACCGCCTCGTCGCCGAACAGTATGACGTCGATCGTGTCCTTCTTGAACTTCGACGTGATCAGTTCGACGAGTGCGAGTGCCACGCGCTTGGCGGGCGTAATGCGGTCCTCACCGTAGAGCGTCATCGAGTGGCTGATGTCGATCAGCAGCGCGGTCGCGCACGACGTCTGGAACTCGCGCTCGCGCACTTCGAGGTCCTGCTCGGCGAGATCGCCCTCGCCGCCGGTGCGCCCGAGCCAGTTCGAAAGGGTGCGGCTCACGTCGAGCAGATCGGTCGTATCGCCGAACGCATACGGCCGCGTCTCGTCGGTTGGTTCCCCGGCCCCTCCCGCATGAGGAGTACGGTGATCCCCGCGCCCCTTGGCAACGAGTTTGGCGAAGACGTCGTGCAGCATTTGTTTGCGCAGCGCGCGTTCGCCCTTGCGCGTGAGTTCGAGCTTGCCGCTGGCGCCGCGTCGCGCTTCGCCCTTGCGCTGGACGAGTTCGCGGAAGTCGGCAGGCCCGAAGTCGTCGCGCCACAGCCCGTCGCGGGGTCCGATGTCCTCGATGTGGTCGAGCGACTCCTCGACGTCGCCCTCGAAGATCACAAGCAGCTGCCGAAAGAGCGAAATCAACTGCTTAATGAGCCCCGGCAGCGAACTCGGCCGACCATACCGCCAGTACATCGGTTACATCCCCTTCAACATGTCCTGCAGCATGTCGGTGTAGGTCACGCCGTCTTCGCTGTGCTCCTTGGCCAGCAACGACGCGCGGTGCAGGCCTTCCAGCACCAGTTCGGCGCCCAACGGCGCATCGTCTTCGCTCAGGTCGAGGTGCGCGGCGACGATATCGGTGAGGCCGGGCACTTCCGTCAGCGCATCGAGGTTGGACGTCTCGTCACTCACCGCGAGCGTGTTGCCCGCCGCGAACCAGTCCACGATCGGCTTGTAGACGTCTTGTTCCTCTTTGTCGGGGTTGGAGCCTGCATAGGGCGCCGGGAACTCGCGCGCGAAGACGGCCGCGACGCCGTCGCCCAAGATGCGATCGGCGACCGCCTCGGGCCCCTCGCGTTCGCCCTCGAAGACCAGTTCGATTTTGCCGGTCACCGCGGCGTCGGCGGCGAAGAGGTCGGCTAGGCGTGTGTGCGTTTGCGCTTCTCCGAGATGCAGCGCGCGCCGTTCGGCATTCGAGACGATGTTCTCCATGAGCGAAACGGTCAGGCGCACGCTCACGCCGCTGGCCTGATCGACCATCTCGCTGGCGCGCGCCTGGATCGCGACCTCCTCGACGATGTCGCGCAGCAGTTCGGGAACGTGAACCTGCGTGCCGTTCCTGTCGAGCCACGCCTCCTGCGCGGTGATCGTCTTGGCCACCTCCAGCGAGGTCGGGTAGTGGGTGATCACCTGGCTGGCGATGCGGTCGCGCAACGGCGTGATGATCGCCCCGCGATTGGTGTAGTCCTCCGGGTTGGCCGAAAAGATCAGCAGCACGTCGAGCGGAAAGCGCACCGGGTAGCCGCGCAACTGCACGTCGCGCTCCTCGAGGATGTTGAGCAGGCCGACCTGGATGCGCGGCGAAAGATCGGGCAGCTCGTTGATGGCGAAGATGCCGCGGTTGGTGCGCGGAATGATGCCGAAGTGCAGCACGTCCTCGTCGGCCAGACTAAGGCGGCGCGATGCGGCCTTGATGGGATCGATGTCGCCCAGCAGATCGGAGATGGTGACGTCCGGCGTGGCGAGTTTTTCACTGTAGCGTTCGGCGCGTCCGACCCACGCGATGGGTGCGTCGTCGCCGTGATCCGCGATGAGCGTGCGACCGCGCAGTGAAATGGGCGCGTACGGATCGTCGTTGAGTTCGCACTCCGCCAGCATCGGCATCTCGTCGTCGAGGAAATTGACCATCAGCCGCAACAGGCGCGTCTTCGCCTGCCCGCGCAGGCCCAGCAGAATGAAGTCGTGCCGCGACAGGATCGCGTTTTCGATCTGCGGGATGACGGTTTTTTCGAATCCGAGAATGCCGGGCCAGCGCTCGGCGGCGCTCTTGCCCGCACGCAAGGCGGTCACGAGGTTGTCGCGGAGTTCATCGCGCACGCTACGCGACTGCCAGCCGCTCTCACGAAGTTGTCCGACTGTCTGGGGCTTCATGACGGACATCGTATACCCTGTGCTGTTCCGGTCCCCCGAGCCAAAAACATGAACCGACTCCTGCTTGCCGCGCTCTTCGTCGCGGCGTTCTCCCTGCCCAGCTTTTCCCAAGAGTCGTTCGACCCGGCCACACTGATGCCGGCCGATACGGTGCTCTACGGCGAGGTCGATGCCGCTGCGGCGGTGCGTGGCTTCGTCGCATCGGACGTCATGCGCATCCTCTATGCGGACGAGTTCAAGAGCTTCTTCGGGCCGATTCGCGAGAAAGCGCCCGACAAGCCGGAAGACATCGTCAAGCCGATGCTCGACTACGTCAAAGGGCGCGCGGCGGTCGGCATAAGCGGCATCGCGCTGCGCATGCGGAAGTTCGACGGCACGTACGAGTCGGTTCGCATCGCACCCGATGCGCCGGTGAATGCGGACCTGCTGCGCAAAATGCTGCGCACGTCGTTCATGCCGTGGCGATCGGTACCGATCATTCTCGACTTCGAGGGTGTGGCGGTGATCGAACCCGGGCCGGAACTGCGCAAGCGGTTCAACGCCTTCCTCGAGAACCCGCCCATGCCGTTCAAGCACAAGTTCGTACAGCGTGGCGCGCGGCAGATTCTCGAAATCGAGTTCGAGCCGTTCCAGCCAGAGCGCGACGGGCCGTACTACGCGCCGCACTTCTACGCCGACATGACCGGGGATCGCTGGATCATCGCGACCAGCCCCGCGCTGCTCGCGACTGCGGCCGCGAAACAGGGCGGAATGGCGCGGCGCACCTCGCTGGCCACCGACGTGCAGTTCGCCGAACAGCGTGCGCGGCATACTTCCGGTGAGCGCCTGGCGTTTCTCTACGCCGACGTGGCGCGCCTGTGGAAGATGGCCAAGCCGGTGCTGCCGCCCGCCGGTTATCAGTTCCTCGACGAGGAGGGGCTGGGCTCGGTGCGCGCGCTCTGTCTGGGCATGTCGTCCGTCGAGGGGGGCGCGCGCGAGAGCTTCGGCATCGCACTGCGCGAAAACCCGCAGGGAATCTGGCGCATGCTCGACGCCATGGCTCCAGGACTAGAGTCGGTCAAAAAGGCGCCGGCGCGCACGCGGGGCATAATTGCCGCCAAGTTCGACGCGAAGCTCTTCATGCAGCGACTCGACGAGTGGCTGGGCCAGCTTGTGCCGGGTGCCGAAGCGCAGGTGCGTGGTTTCTGGGCGCGCGGCGCGCTCGCCGTCGGTCTCGATCTCGAGCGCGACATTGTCGATGCGATCGGCGACGAGACGGCGCTGCTGCTCTACCCGCCGGGTGCCGCCGGCCTGCCGATTCCCGATCTTGCGCTCGACGTGGCGGTTCGCGACGAAAAGGCGTTCCGCGGCTTCATCATGAAAATGCAAGTCCTGCTGGCGGGCACGGGCTTGGTCCGGCTTGACCCCAAGAAAATGCGCGACGACGTCGAGGGCTGGCAGCTGTTCTGGACGGCCCCGATGAACGCACCCAAGTTCCGGATTCATGAGGGCCACTTCATCGGCTCGACCAACCCGCTCATCCTGCGGCGCTGGATCGCGGATTGGGCGGGTCCGGAAAAGACGCTGCGAAAGGACAACGAGGTGTTCGCCAAGGTGATGATGGGACTGAACGGCGGCGACGTCGATTCGCTTTGTGCTCTCGTCTACGGCGACATTCGCTCCTACCTGCCGGTGCTGGTCTCCTTCGCCGCCGGTATGGGTGCGCTCGACGAGGACATGTTCAACTCCAACCCGATGCCGGACTTGAAGAAGATGGCGAGCATGACGTCGGGATTCGCGCTGGGACTTCGGCGCGACAAGCAGGGCATCGTGCTCGACTCGTTTGGACCCGGGGGCATGTTGAGCGGATTCATGAGCATGGTGTTTTTGTTCGTTCGGGAGGTAGCGGCGATCGGTGTTCCGGTCCCGGTCCGGTAGCGGGATGGAACCGCTCAGCCGCGACCTCCGCGATCTGCTGACGATCAGCCTCGACGAGTCGGCGCTCGATGCGCTCGAATGGCGTGACTACGGCAAGGGTGTGCGGTTGGCCAAACTGGAGCGCGGCGAGCACGCCAGCCTCGTGCTCTACCGCGTGGCCGCGGGTGCGCCGCGCGACGCGTTCGCCAAGCACCGCCACCCCGGCGGCGAGGCCTATCTGGTCCTCAAAGGCGTCATCGGCGACGAAACCGGCCGCTACGAAGCGGGCAGTTTCGTCTGGCTACCGCCCGAGTCCACGCACACCCCCTGGTCCGAAGGCGACACCGTCGTCCTAGTCCTCTGGCCCCGCGGTGTGAAGCTAGCGGACTGACCAGGGGAGCCGCTCGGCGATCGTAAGCCGTTGTTGTTACCGGGCTTACGGGCGTCTGCTGCGCCATGGAGCGCGCATTACTCGCAGTTTCTGGGCGTTTGGGACTTGTGCTGCGAATGTACTAGGTGTACTAGTACACCCAGTCATGATTGCCCTGCGCGTTGATCCCGCCCGTCCGGAGCCGCTCTTTCAGCAGCTTGTGGATGGCGTCAAGGACGGGGTCGCGCGGGGGCGGCTGGCGGCTGGCGATCGCCTTCCGTCGGTGCGCGATCTGGCCAAGGAGCTGGTGATCAACCCGAACACCATCGCCAAGGCGTATCGCGTGCTCGAGGCGGAAGGCGTCACCTACTCGCGCCGCGGTGCGGGCACGTTCATCGCGGAGCGGCGCGTGGTCATGACGAGCGAGGAGCGGGAACGCCGCTTCCGCGAGGCGCTTGAGCCGCTGCTGGCCGACGCCGCCAACCAGGGAATGTCCGAGCAGGAACTGCGCCGCACGTTTGACGAAGCGCTGCGGCGGTTCCGCTTTTCACATGAGGTGATCGATGGGTAATGCACCGATTTCGTTCGACAAACTGACCTGCTACTACGGCAAGCACAAAGCACTCGATACGCTGACGCTGGACGTGCCCGAGGGCGAGGTGTTCGCGCTGCTCGGCCGCAACGGCGCCGGCAAGACGAGCGCGCTGCGCTGCCTGCTCGGATTCCAGGCGCCGACGCGGGGCCGCGCGTTCATCCTCGGCCACGACTCGATGGAACTGCCGGCGAAAGAGCGCGGCCGCATCGGTTACGTCTCGGAGGGCCAGAAGCTCGTCGGCTGGATGCGCGTGAAGGATCTCGTCGCATTCCAGAACGCCACGTTCCCGACGTTCGATCTCGACTTCTGCCGCAGCCATCTCAAGCGCCTCGGCCTGCCCGAGAAGCGCCGCGTCTTCCAGCTCTCGCGCGGCATGCGCGCACAGCTTGCACTGGCACTCGCGCTGGCGCCGCATCCCGAGCTGATCGTGCTGGACGATCCCGCCATGGGCCTCGACACCGTCGTACGCCGCGAGTTCCTCGAAGTGATGATCGATCTCATCCAGGAAGAGGGCCGCACGGTGCTCTTCACCTCGCACATCCTGACCGACGTCGAGCGCGTCGCGGATCGCATCGCGATTCTCGACCACGGCGTGCTGCGCGTGAACGCACCCGTTGACGTATTCAGGCAACGCGTCCGCCGTTGGCGCGCAACGTTCGATGGTGATGCGCCCGCGGCACCCGCGATCGAGGGCCTCGTCCGCGCCCGTTCGCAGCGTGACACGATGCTGCTCACCGTCGTGGACGGCAACGGCTCCGTGGCCAAGGCGTGCGAGGCTCTCGGCGCCCGCTCCGTCGAACCCGAGGCGCTCAGTCTCGAAGACCTCTTCGTCGAGTACACGACCGGAAGTGACGAGGCATGAGAGCCTTCGCGGCCGTGTTCTTGAGGGAGTCCGTCGAGTTGGCGCCGGCGACGCTGTTCGTCGTGATCTTTGGTGCGTACAAAGGGCACTCCAACCCGTTCTTCATCGGACTCAATCCGTTCGGATCGATCAGCTTGTTGTACGCAGCGGTTCTGCCCGGTGTCTGGCACGGGGCCATGGATCGGTTGCACGCGCGCACGCCGTTCTCGCGGCACCGTCCAATGTCGGTGACCAGTCTGGAGGGTGCGCGTTGGTTGGCGGGGGCGACTTCTGTTTCCTTGATGTTCGTCTCGCTCGTGGTGACGAATTGGATCGCCCCGAGGGAGCTGCCGAAATCGATGCAGTGGGTCGTGATGCCGAAAACGGCTTCGTGGGCGGTCGTGGCGTGGGCCTACGTGCAGGCGCTGCTTGTCTGGATGACGCTTCGCATTACGGTCTCCTGGCGCGGTGCGATCGCGCCGGTGGCCTGCTCGATCCTGCTGCCGCTTGCGCTGGCGATCCTGCTCGTCTACGCGAAGCCCGGATTCCGATTCACGGCGCTTCCGATTCTCCTGCTCTTCTCGCTCTACCAAGGCGCGCGGTTCGCGAGGGTTGTGCGATGCTGATCCGTCGCGCATTCTTCCTCTTCTTTGCCTTCGCGTTGATTCACTCGGC
>CBDURV010000191.1:0-7354 GCA_965369495.1 uncultured bacterium | reverse complement strand
GCTTCGCGCCCACGGAGACCGCCCTCGTCGGCGTGCGCCTGCGCGACACCGACGGGCTTTCGAATCCGTCGCTCTCGCCGCGCTTCCTGGTGCGCGTGGTCGATGACCGCGCGCCGCGCGTGCGCATGATCAAGCGCGGCATCGGCACGCTGGTCGTCGAAGGCGCCGTCTTCCCCTACCGCGTACGGGTGCGCGACGACGTGCGCGCCGTATCCGGCAGGTTGGTCGTGAAGAAGACGTCGAGCGACGGCGCCGCGCCCCTGCCGCAGGAGATCATGCTGCCGGCCGACCAGTTCGGCGTGGCGGAAACCGATGTCGATTCGCGGCTCGAAATCTCCTCGCTACAAGTCGGCCCCGGCACCTATCTGACCTTTACCGCGTTCGTCAACGACAACGCGCAGCCTGACGCGCACGAAGGCCGCTCCGACCCCGTCTCCGTCAAGGTGGTGACGCTCGAGGAGTTGCTGCAGGACCTGCTGCGCCGCCAGCACATGTTGCGGCAGCGCTTCCAGGACCTGATCAAGGCGGAAAAATCGCTGCGCGACCGTTTTCTCGAATTGCAGGAGCAACCGCCCACCGACCCGCGTGAGATTGGCGTGCTCATCGAGTCGTACGGTCAGAGTCAACGCGAAATCGCGCGCGGTGTACGCACCGTCGAGCGCGCCATGTCGCAGATCCTCTCCGAGATGCTCAACAACCGCGTGAGCACCGAGGCGAACATCGAGCAGCTGCGCCGCGAGGTGGTCACATCGCTCCAGAATCTGCGCAAGCAGGTGATGGCAACGCACGCGCGCGAACTCGATCTCTTCGGCCGCAAGGCCGACGCCAACAATCTGCGCGGCGAAGAGGGCCAGGCGATCCACAAGGGATTCGAGCGCGTCTTGGCCGCCATGCACTCCGTCCTGGCCAAACTCGCCAAGGCGGAGTCGTTCACCGAAATCATCGAGCGCATGCGCGTCCTGATCGACCTCAACAAGAAGGCGCGCGAGGCGACTCGCAAGAAGCACGAAGAGGCCCTGAGAGATATCTTCGGCCCCGATTAGGGTTTTGACACAAAACCTCTGAACCGCGCCGGATTCCACCGGTATGACCCGTGGCCCGGCAGACAAGGTCCGTTTACACAGAAACGGTGCTCGCGCCCAGGACTGGGGCCAGTCCGAAAGTCGCAAGCACCGTTCACATAAGGGGTTACGCAGTGAGATTGATCCACTCCCTGAGCGCGGCAGCGATGCTGGCGCTCGTGCTGCTGACAGTTCCGGCGCTCGCACAGGACGGCGAATCGCCCAAAAAGCCCGCAGATTCGCCGGAGTCGACCGAGGATGTCGCCTCGCGCCAGCGCCAGGTCGGACAGCGCCTCGGCAAGCTGGAACAGACGATGGAGCGCCTCGCCAGCCTGCTGGCCAAGCAGAATCCGGAGCAGGCCGCGAAGCTCCGGCTCGCATGGCAGCGCAGCAAGGCGGACCAGAACCTGCGGATCGTCACAGAAATCGAAAACCTCATCCGCGAGGGCCACTTCACCGAAGCGCTCGAAATGCAGAAGGACCTCGACAGCGCGCTCCAGCGCGTGCTCGACATCCTTCTGGATCGCGACGCCGAACGGGAGCAGCTCCAGGAGCGGATCAAGGAGCTCGAGTCGATCCAGGATCAGATTCAGAAGCTCATCAAGGACGAGACCGATCAGAAGCTCGAGTCGGAAAAGTTCGCCGACCCCGAGAAGTCGCTACAGCGCGCCGCGGCCGCCAAGGCGAAGCTCAAGAACCTGATCAACCGCCAGAACAAGCTCATCAACAAGACCAAGAACCCGAAAAGCGACGGCGCCCTCGCCGATCTCAAGAGCCGTCTGGCCAAGGCGCAGAACGCCCAGCGTCAGGCGCGCGGCAAGTCGGGCAACGAAGATCAGCAGAAGATCGCCGCGGAGACCGCCCAACTCGCCAAGGACATCGCCGACTTCGCCAAGAACATGCCGGATGGCATGAAGGGCACGCAGAATGGTGCGATGGCAGGGCCTCTAGGAAGGGCCAACCCCGCCGACCAGGCGAGCAGCGCCGCGAAGAACGCCAGCGACGCCATGCAGGATGCCGCTGCCAAGATGCAGGGCGGACAGCCCTTCGAAGAGCGGCAGCAGGCGGCCGAACAGGATCTGCGCGAAGCCGCTGACGCGCTGCGACGTCTCGAAGAGCGCAAGCAGCAGCACGACAAGGAATCGCTCGCCAAGGATCAGGAGCGCATTCGCCGCGACGCCGAGCGCCTGCAGGACGACCTCAAGCGCCTCGAGCGCGGGGCGCCCGGCAAGGACGCGGGCAGTGGCGAGATGGGCAAGGCGCAGCAGGGCATGCAGAAGGCCGAGGGCGACCTGTCCAAGGGCCAAAACAGCAAGGCCGTGCCGCAAGAGCAGAGCGCCAAAAAGGAACTCGAAAACGCGTACGAGAAGCTGAAGCAGTTCGAAGAGGATCTCAAGCAACTGCTCAAGCTTCCCGACTACGACAAGATGGCCAAGAAGCAGGACGACACGGCCGACAAGACCGAAGACGTCATGAAGGAGATGGAGAAGGCGGGCAAGAAGCCGCAGCCGGGTGGCGAGCAGGGTGGCGAACCGACGCCCGGCGAGAGCCAGGTCGAGGGTGCCAAGCGCGCCATGCAGCGCGCCGCCCGCAACCTGCGCGGCAAGTCTGCCAAGAGCGCGAACTCCGACCAGCAGGAAGCCGTGGACCGCCTCAAGAAGGCGCAGGAGCAGCTCGAAGAGGCGCTCCGCCAGCTCCGCGAGGAGGAGCAGCTCATGCTGCTCGATGCGATTCGCCGCCGGCTCGACAAGATGCTGCGCGCGCAGAACGGCATTCGCACCAACACCATCGCCCTCAACCTGCGCATCAAGGACGCGCAGAAGATCAACCGCAAGCCGGCGCGCGCCGACCGTGATCGCGGGCGTCAGCTCGGCGAAGGCGAGTCGGGCATCGCCGTCGAGGCGGAGAAGCTGAACGAGATCATGCGCGAAGAGGGATCGACCGTGGTCATCCCGGAAGTCATCAGCGACATGCGCCAGGACCTCGATCTGCTCGCCAAGCGCCTGAACAAGATGCAGGCGGGCGAGTACACGCAGGAGATCCAGACCGACGTGATCAACACGCTCAAGGAGTTGATCGAGGTCATCAAGGAAGAGCAGGAAAAGAAGTCGGGCGGCGGCGAGGGAGAGCAGGGCGAGGAGCAGGAGGGCGACCAGGACGACAACCTGCTGCCCAACTCCGCCGAGCTCAAGATGCTCCGCTCGCTGCAGCAGCGCGTCAACAAGCGCACGCAGCGTTTCGAGCGCCTGCGCAGCAAGGAAACCGACGAGCGCGGCCGTTTGGCCGGCAAGCAGAACGGCGTCGCCGATCTCACCCGCAGCATGGCCGACAAACTCAACCGCGAAGAGGACGAGTAACGATGAAGATCACTATCTGTCTAGCCCTCGTCCTCTGCGTCTGCGCCCCCGCCTTCGCGCAGGACGGTCGCAACCTTGAGCTGGCCAAGAAGCTCAAGGAGCGCAAGATCGCGCGCTTCTTCTCCAAGACGGAGGCGCGCAAGGACATCGACGCGCAGACGATGAAGAAGATCGCGCGCCTCAAGCCCGGTGCGCTGATGGGCGGCGAACTCGGCTGCATCCACCAATCGCTGCTCCTGACCACGCCCGACTACAAGCGCGCCGACGCGCTGCTGCTGGGCGAGCGCTACGCGGCCGCCGCCGATCTGTTCGCGAAGATCGCGACGACCGACGAGACCTATCTCAAGGCGTACGCGACCTTCCGCCTCGGCCTCGCCGAGATGAACCGCGAGCGCTACGAGCAGGCGTCCGACGCCTTCCAGCAGGTGCTCAACGAATGGGGCCGCTACGTCGGCTGCGACATCGAATCCGCCTTCTACATCGCCGTCTGCTACGGCCAGATGCGCGAGAAGGAGAAGGCAATCGTCGCGGCGACGCGCTTCATGGAGGACTACCCCGACGCCCCCGAGCGCTACCGGCGCGCGATGGAGCAGATGAAGACGGAACTGGTGCAGGAGTGGGAGAGCCCGCTCTACGACCTCGCCGGCCGCATGAACAAGGTGGGCCGCGAAATCAAGAACGGCCAGACGGGCAACCCGACACAGGGGCAGCAGACCGAGATCGTCGATATCCTCACCGAACTCATCAAGAAGGCGGAGCAGAACGAAGGCAAGGGCAAGGGCGGCAAGTCCGGCGGCGGCCCGCCCAAGGGCAACAAGAAGTCCAGCAGCCCCGCCCAGAAGTCCGCGATTTCGCCCGGCGCGAGCCGCGTCGGCGACCTGCGCGGCAAGCGTCGCGCCAAGGCGGGCGAGCAGTGGGGCAAGATGCGGGACAAGGAGCGCGACGAGGTGCTCCAGGCGCTCAAGGAGAAGTTCCCCGGCCGCTACCGTGAACTGCAGGAGCAGTACGACAAGGCGGTCGCGGAAGGCAAGCGCGTGACCGAGTCGTCGGGCGACGACACCGAGTCGGACGACAAGTGAGCCGGGCGAGTGGGTTGCTCCTCGCCGCGCTCGCGGTCACGCTGCTGTACGTCCGCGACGCGTCCGCCGAACCCACTGGCGTAGCGCTCGTGGACGGCCGCTCGCAGCCGGGCCTGCTGATTAGCGCCAACGCCGAAAAGGCGATCGTGCTGGTGTCGGGCAAGCGCATCGAGTTCGCCACGCGCCTGCTCGTGTCCGCGCGCCTCGCGCCCGACGCCCTCGAAGTTTCCCCGGACCCCTTCAACATCTATCTGGCCGGAGGCGACCGCCTGCGCGGCAAGGTGGACGGAGAGGGCGAGTCGATCCTCTTCGAATCGAAAGCCGTCAAGGGGCTCAAGGCCAATCTGGACCGCGTCTCCGCGGTCTGCCTCGGCACGTTCTTTGGCCAGGTACAAACCAACTACCGCACGCTCTTCGAGAAGCAGCGCGCCGCGGGCCGCGAGTCGATCGTGGTCAACCGCGGCAGCAAGCCCTTTTCGTTCCGCGCCTCGGTACTCGATATTCGCGCCGACTCCTTGACTGTGCGCATGGCCGATCAGCAACGCGATCTGCCGCGCGACAAGGTCTACGGTTTTGTGCGGGCTGCCCCCGAGGCGGCCCTTCCCGAAAGCGACGAGATTCTCGTGCGGGTGCATCTGAAGGACGGCGGTCGTATCACCCTGCCGCTCAAGAGCATCACCGAGACGTCGATCGAAGTCGGTGGGGCGACGATCGCCCGCAAGTCGGTCACGCACCTCGAGTTCACAGGCAACCACATCGCCCACGTGTCACGCATGCAGCCGGTTTCGGCCGACGAAACGGCGCTCTTCGGCAAGGCGCCGCGCTGGCGTCGCGACGCCATGGTGCTGGGCGGTCGGCTGCGCATTGATGGCCAGACCTACGAACGCGGCATCGGCGTCCAGTCGCGCTCGCGTATCGAGTACGCGCTCGGCCGACGCTGGAGCCACTTTTTCGTGCGCTGCGGCATCGATGACGCCGCCAGCCGCGAGGGCGAAGCGATCTTCCGCGTGCTGGGCGACGGCAAGCTGCTGCACGAAGTGACGCGCCGCCGCGGCCAGGCGGCCGAGGTGCTGCTGATTCCCGTCGCCGGCGTCGATCGACTGGTCCTCGAGGTGCTCCCGGGCTCCTCCTACACGTCGGATCTGTGCGACTGGGCCGACGCGCGCGTCTATAACGATGCCGGGCCTCCCCCGGAAAGCAAAGACAAGCGATAATCGGGACCGAATCCCATGAAGAACTACCGCCGTACCCCCTTTTTGGTCCCGCTGGCGCTGGGGCTGGCGGCGCTGCCTCTGCTCGTCGCCGTCTCCGTCGCGGATGACGACTCAAAAGAAGCGCTGGCCATCGTGCGCCGCATGGAAGCGCAGCGCATCCAACTCGCGGAGCAACTCGCCTCCTCGGTCTGCGCGGTCTTCAAAGGCGGCGGCGGCGGATCGGGCGTGATCATCACGGAGGACGGACTCGTCCTCTCCAACTTTCACGTCACCGGCCTGGCGGCGGAAATGCGCATCGGCCTCAACGACAACCGCATCCACAAGGCCGCGGTGCTGGGCGTCGATCCTTCGGGCGACCTGAGCCTGCTGCGCCTCAAGGAGGATCGCAAGTGGTCGTACACGCCGCTCGGCGACTCCGACGCGATGCGCCAGGGCGATTGGGTCTATGCCATGGGCAACCCGTTCCTGCTCGCCACCGACTTCACCCCCACCATCACGCTCGGTGTCGTGAGCGGCATCAACCGCTACCAGCCGGGTTCGGTGCGCGGCCAGCTGCTCTACCCCGACTGCATCCAGACCGACGCGTCGATCAACCCCGGCAACAGCGGCGGACCGCTCTTCAACTTCAAGCGGCAGGTGATCGGCATCAACGGGCGCGTGTCGCTGCGCGAGCGCGGGCGCGTGAACATCGGCGTCGGCTACGCGATCAGCTCCAACCAGATCAAGCACTGCCTCCCCGAACTGCGCGCGGGCCTGATCGTGCAACACGGCACGCTCAACGCGACCGTGCGCGACGTGGAGGACGCGGAATGGCCGGGCGGCATTCGCATCACCTTCGACCAGATCCTCAAGCCGGGCTGCGCCTTCAACGCCGGCATCCGGCTGGGTGATGCGCTGGTCGCCTTCCAGGGCGAGGTTGTTTCCGAAACCAACGACTTCTCGCGCTACATCGCGGTGCTGCCGAAGGGCCGGCGTGTGCATCTGCGCGTTGCGCGCCTCGACAACGACAACAAGTGGGTCGAGCGCGATCTGCTCGCGACGCTCGACGGGATTCAGCTGGTGAAGAAGTCGGTCAGCAGCAAGCGCAAGGCGCCGCAGGCCTATATCGACCACGAGATCGACCGCACCTTCGGGGCGGCGCGCAAGCTGCTCCAGCCGATCACGACGGAGACGCGCAAGGGCGCGATCCAGGTGCGCGGCCGCGACCCCAAGCCGTGGACCGAGCGCTACGCCGACGGCAAGCTGACGGTGCTGTTCGGCGACAAGGAGCTGTCGGGCGAAACGGTCGCCGACGTGCTCAAGCGCGCCAACGCCTGGAACGACGCGCTTTCCGAGAAGGGGCGCAAGCAGTTCAAGAAGGTGCACTTCGCCGGCGGCGCGCTGCTCGAAGGCCTGACGGTAGACCGCATGGAGGTCACCACCCAGAACGACCAGGAGCGCACCTACTTCATCGATCTGGAAACGGGCCGCATCGTGCGCCTCGATCTCTATGCCGACGCGTGGGCCAAGCCCGTGTCGCTCTACTTCAACGACTGGCGCAACGCCGGCGGTCTCCAGCGCCCCTACACGGTGCGCGTCTACGACGCGGAGAAGGAGACCCTCATGCAGACCATCCGGTATGAGGCGATCACCAAATGACCCGC
>CBDURV010000190.1:0-7376 GCA_965369495.1 uncultured bacterium | reverse complement strand
CCAAGAGGCGCTTCGCGGCTGCTCTGACCAGTTCCCGATCGTCGCACTTCTCCACGTCGAGGCCACCCGTCCGCAACTCTGCCAGCAAGTCGTCGCGTAGCTTGGGCGAGAAGTTCGACGTGGTCGTCGACACGAGGAACTCCTTCGGGCGGTTGGCATCCTTGCGCCACTGGCGGTTCCCCTTGAGGGCTTTGACGGCGGTGTTGAGCGGGTAGTGGACGACCTCGAGCACGACGTACTCGGGCGTCCGCCCGACGATGCGCGCGTCCTGCTGATCGCCCGACAGCGCCTGCGCCGGACGCATGACGCGCACCAGCGACCGAACGGTGTAGGCGAACTCGCGGCGCTCGTTCCAGTCGCCGTCCGGCGTGCCGTCGTTGTCGGAATCCTTCAGGTCGGGATCGGTGCCGTACTTGTGCACCTCTTCGAAGTCACTCAGTCCGTCGCCGTCGCGATCGCCCGCCCAGGCGACCGCGGAGAGGAGGAGTATCGCCATCCATCGCATAAGGGTGCATCATACCGGGCGATATGCCCCGAGTTCTCGTCACGCGCCCGGTCCCCCAGCGGGCATACGACCTCCTGTCGGGACGCGCCGAGATGGACCGCAACGACGAGCAGCGTCAACTGGGCCCCGCCGAACTGCTCGATCGCCTGCGCGGTTGCGACGGTGTGCTCTGCACGCTTGGTGATCGCCTCGACGCCGCCACGCTCGAGGCGGCCGCGCCGACGCTGCGCGTCATCGCCAACTACGCCGTGGGCGTCGACAACATCGATCTCGAAGCCGCCAAGCGCCTCGGCATCACCGTGACCAATACGCCCGACGTGTTGACCGACGCCACGGCGGAGATCGCGGTCGGACTCATGCTCGCCACCGCGCGCCGCTTCGCGAGCGGCGACCGGATGGTGCGCGAGGGGCGCTTCGACGGCTGGGCGCCGCTGCTCCACCGCGGGCAAGACGTGTACGGCAAATGCGTGGGCATTATCGGCGCGGGCCGCATCGGACATCGGGTGGCGGCCACGATGCACCACGGATTCGGCTGTTCGATCCTCTACCACTCGCGCACCGCGCGCCACGACTGGGAATCGACGCTCGACGCGCGGCGCGCGCCACTCGACGACCTGCTGCAACGTTCCGACATCGTCTCGATCCACTGCCCGCTCACGCCCGAAACGCACCACCTCATCGACGCGCGCCGCCTGGCTCTCATGGCGCCGCACGCGATCCTCGTCAATACGGCACGCGGCGCCGTGATCGACGAGGCGGCGCTGGTCGACGCACTCCGGGAGCAGCGGATCGCCGGCGCGGGTCTCGATGTCTTCGAGAACGAACCCGCCCTCGCGCCGGGTCTCGCGACGCTCGACAACGTCGTCTTGCTGCCGCACATCGGAAGCGCGACACACGCGACGCGCGCCACGATGGCCGAACTCGCGGCGCAGTCGATCGTCGATCTGCTTTCCGGCAAGGAACCGAAACACCGCGTCGTGTAGGCTGCGGACCGAATGTTCGAACGGACGGCGGACTGGGTCGCGCTAGGGTTGTTAGCCCTCGTGCTACCGGTCTACCACGCCTTCTACCCGATGCTGCGGGCGCGCGGCGCGCGCTTCACGACCGGCAAGCGCGTGCACCGGGAAATCGAAGCCTGGGTGCGTCACACGCTCAACGAGGGGACGGTGATCGTCGCCGTCCAGCAGTGTCGCAACCTGACGATGATCGCCAGCGCACTCGCATCGTCCACGCTCATCATCATGACGCTGGGCACGTCGTTCCTGCTCACCGAGAGTGGAGGCCTCTCCAGCGACGGAACGTTCGCCATGGATCCGCTCACCCTCAAGGGACTGGTCCTCTGCGCCTCGCTCGCTTTCGCGTTCACCAGCTTCGTGCATGCGCTCATCAGCCTTGGTCGCTTCACGATCATGATCGCCCTCGACAAGAAGACGCTCGACCGCAACGAGGGTGACGCGGTGGTCTACCTCACCTTGCTCTTCCGCGACGCGGTTCGCTCCTACCGCATCGGCATGCATTTTCTCTCGGCGCTGCTGCCGGTGCTCTTCTGGCTCTACGACCCCTACCTCTGCATCGCCGTTACCGTCCTGCTGGGGATCAAGATCGTCTTGTGGGAAGACTTCACCTACCTCTGGCGCAAACGCACCCGTCCCGACCCCAACCATCGAGTCTGAATTCCATGACATCCCTTCGCGACCAAGAACTCCTGCGCGGATCCGACGACCTGCTGGTCGACTTCGACCGCGGCTGCAACATCTTCAACGAGTTCGTTTCCGGCTGCCGCGCACTGCATGACATCGGCCCCACGGTCACCATCTTCGGGTCGGCGCGTTTCCAGGAAGGGCACCGCTACTACGAGATGACCCGCGCGACGGCGCGCAAGTTGGCCGAGGCGGGCTACGGCATCATGAGTGGCGGTGGTCCCGGCATCATGGAAGCGGCCAACCGCGGCGCCAAGGAGGGCGGCGGCCTCTCGGTCGGCTGCAACATCGAGTTGCCCCACGAGCAGGAGCCCAACCCCTATCTCGACCGCTCGCTCGACTTCAACTACTTCTTCGTGCGCAAGGTGATCATGGTCAAGTACTCCTGCGCGTTCATCACGATGCCGGGCGGCTTCGGCACCATGGACGAAATCTTCGAGACCTGCACGCTGATCCAAACGAAGAAGATCAAGGAGTTCCCGATGGTCATGATGGGCGAGTCGTTCTACCAACCGCTCTTCGATTTCATCCAGGGCCCCATGGTCGATGAGGGTTGCATCGGGAAGAACGAGATCGAGGGCATCGTGACGGATCACCCCGACGAGGCGGTCTCCTACATCAACCGCATCGTGCGCGGCGGAGCTTCCGGCGGCGGATAGTCTGGCGCCATGGCCGAAACACCGCGCGATCTGCTCATTCACGGCGGCCGTCTCGTCACGCCGCAAGGCGTGCGCGAGGCGGACATACTGATTCGCGGCGGCGCGATCGTCGCGGTTTCCGAAAGGCTCACGGCGCCCGCGGGCGCGATGTTGCTGGACGCCGGCGGCAAGCTCGTCTTCCCGGGGCTGATCGACACGCAGGTGCACTTCCGCGAGCCCGGCCTTACGCACAAGGAAGACCTGGCCAGCGGTTCGCTCGCGGCCGTCGGCGGCGGCGTCACGACCTTCTTTGAGATGCCCAACACCAAGCCGCCGACCGTTTCGCCGGAAGCGTTGCAGGACAAACTCGACCGCGCGCACGGTCGCTGCTGGGCCGACCACGCGTTTTTCATGGGCGCCACGCGCGACAACGCCGACATGCTCGGCGAGTGGGAGCGCCTGCCCGGCTGCGCGGGCATCAAGATCTTCGTCGGCTCCTCGACCGGCTCGCTGCTGGTGGACGACGACGACACGCTTGAGCGCATCTTCCGCTCGGGGCACACGCGCATTCCCGTTCACTCCGAGAACGAAAAGCGCCTGCGTGCACGCTACGCCGAGGTCGTGGAGGGATCCCCCTACCGCATCCACCCGGAAGTGCGCGATGTCGAAGCGGCGCTCAGTTCGACGCGTCGCCTGCTCGACCTCGTCGAAAAGACGCGGCGCCCGCTGCACCTGCTGCACGTCAGCACGGCGGAAGAACTCGACCTGCTGCGCGAACGCGATCTCGGCGAACTCGTCACGGCCGAAGCGACTCCCAACCATCTGTTCCTTGCCGGCCCCGACTGCTACGACGTGCTGGGCAGCCTGGTGCAGATGAATCCGCCGGTACGAGACGTGCGCCACCGCGAGGCGTTGCGCGAGGCGCTCTCGGACGGCACAATCGACGTCATCGGCAGCGACCACGCACCGCACACGCTCGAGGAAAAGCAGCAGCCCTACCCCAAGTCGCCGTCCGGCATTCCCGGCGTGCAGACGATCTTGCCGCTGCTGCTCGTCGCCGTTCGCGAAGGCTGGCTGAAGCTCGAACAGATCCCCCTGCTCACCGCGGAGGGCCCGGCGCGCATCTACGGCATTCAGCGCAAGGGCGCGCTGGAGCCCGGCTGCGATGGCGACGTCACGCTGGTCGATCCCTCCATCGATCAGCCGCTGCCGCTGGAGTGGCTCCATTCGCGGGCGGGTTACAGCCCCTACCTCGGCCTGCCGCTCGCGGGATGGCCGGTCACCACCGTGCTGCGCGGTCGCATCGTCCACGACCGCTTCGCGCCGGTGGGCGACCCCGACGGGCGGCCCGCCGAGCTGGCATGAGCGAAGTCGTCACGCGATTCGGGCGCCCCACCGACGCCGGCGCCTTGCACGAATTCATCGTCGGCCTCGCCGAGTACGTCGGACATCCCGAGGAGGTCGAGGTGACGGCGGAGGAGTTGGCCGAACAGCTTGCGCGCTCCCCGGCTCCGTTCGAATGCCTGATCGCGGAAATCGACGGCGCGCCGGTCGGCTCCGCGATTTTCTTCACCAGCTACTCCACCTGGCGCGGGCGCAACGGCCTCTACCTCGAGGACATCTTCGTACCCGAGGAGCACCGGCGAAAGGGCATCGCGCGCGCCTTGTTCCAGCACCTCGCCCAACTGGTGATCGACCGCGGCCACGCGCGCCTCGACTGGGCGGTGGTCGACTGGAACGAAACCGCGATCGGCTTCTACGAGGAATTGGGCGCCCGGCCGGACCCGCTTCACAGGCTTTGGTGCCTCGACCGCGACGCGCTCAGCGCGGTTGCTACTTTTCGATCGTGATGCGATCGAGTTCTTGGCCGTCTTTGCCGACCGACCGCAGCACCAGCCGGTTGCCGTTGACGCGCACGGCGCACACCTGGTGATCGCGCTCGAAGACCGCGGTCCACCACTCGCGCCCCCGCTTGTTGAGCCGCTTGCCGCCCCCGCCCGAGGTGACATAGATCGGCGCACCGGGCCGCTCGAAGTCGGGCCCATCGGCCGTTCCCGCACGCTTTCCCGCGAGGATCGGATAGCTGCGTTCGTAGCCGTGCGAGTGCCCACTGAAGACGATGTCAACGCCGTGCTTCTCCAGCAGCGGGCAGAGTTCCGCACGCAACCGTTCCCAGAGCTTCCGGAACCCGCGCGCGTAGGGCGATGCGGCGTAGGGCGGATAATGCATGAACACGAACTTCCAGCGCGCGCCGCTCTTGGCCAGATCGGCCTTCAGCCAGCGAAGCTGATCCGACTCCGCGCTCCATTCCACGTGCAGGTCCAGCGCCCAGACGCGAGCATCGCCCCAGTCGAAGGCGTAGTAGCGGTTGATTCCGGCCGGGGTGGACCACGGAAAGCGGAACAGGGCGCGCAGTTCTTCGCCGCCGTGCGACATGACGTCGTGATTGCCCCACGCCACGTACCAGGGCCGGCTCGCGACGGAGTCGCGGTACGGGACGAAGTGGCGCCGGATCACCTCGACCCGGCTGCCGTGGTCGTAGGCGATATCGCCCACGTGCAGAACGAACGACGGGTTGAGCGCTGTGAGTTGGCGACCGACCGCGTACTGGTCCGCGCCCCCCGAGCCGGTATCCCCGATGACGGCGAAAGTGAAGCCGGAGTCGCCCGGTTTGAGCGCGGTCCGAAAGCGATGAATCGGCCCGATCGGATGGCCGTTCTGCAGCATCCGGTACTCCACGACGCTGTCGGGCGCGAGCCCCTCGAGCAGCACGTCGTGGACGCGCCCGACGCCCCCCGAGCCTCGCGCCACCGACCACTCGCCACCGCCCAGACGAGCTTCGACATCGCCCCTAACATGCCCCAGCGTTCGCCACGTGACGCGCGCCGTCCGGTCCGTCACGCAGGCGACCTGGGGGCCCATCTCGACGTTGGCCGCGAAGGCGTACCGCGGCCAGCCCATATCGCGCTCCTGGCACCCGAGTGCGAAGGTCGCCAAGAAGAGCGCAAAAGCGGTGCGGCCCATTATCGAAAGTCTATCTGGTTCCCTACCCCAGCTTGGTATCGTTTGTCCCACAGGAAGGCTTACCCCAAATGAAAAGACTGATTCCCGCCCTGCTCGCCGCATTCTTGCTCACGGCGTGCTCGTCCTACTACCGAGTCACCGGCACCAACACCAACCGCGTCTTCTACACGAAGTCCATCGAGAACAAGAAGAGCGGCGCGTGCAAGTTCAAGGACGTGAACACCGAGGAGAAGGTCACGCTCATGGAATACACCGTGAAGAAGATCTCCAAGGACGAGTTCAACAGCAACATCAATCCCAAGGACGGCGACGCCAAGAAGGGCTGGTAACCGCTCCATGTGCCACCGCATTCTGATTGCAATCGCGCTGCTCGCCGCGGCGGGGTGGGCGGAAGAGAACTGGGCGCCCGTCGATCCGCGAGCCGAGGCGATCGACGAGTATGTACGCGAGCGCGACACCGTCGTCGATACGCGTCCACAGTTCGCACCGCCAGGCTTTCACGCCATGTTCTGGGGCGAGGAGCCCGACCGGTTCATCATCCAGGCGGGCGTCTGGTACGCCAATCTGAACGGGCCGATCAAGTTCGAGGACAACACAGTGCTCGATGTCGCCGACTCGCTGGGCCTCAACGACCGCGAGGCCGTTCCCTTCGTGCGCGCGGGTTTGCGCCTCGGTTTCGTCGATATCATCGCCGAGTGGTGGCGGTTCGAAACCGACGGCAAGGCGATCGTCGATGAGCAGTTCGAAATCGACGACGTCGTCTTCGAAATCGGCGACGTCATCGTCTCGAACCTCACGCTCGACACCTACCGCCTCGCGCTCGGTTTCACCGTCTGGCGGCGCGACGCCATCACGATCACGATCCTCGCCGGCGTCAGTTTCATCGACACGAGCGGAAGCGTGCAGGCGGTCAACGTCAACAAGACCGCCCGTTGGAACGAGACGATTCCGCTCCCCGCGATCGGCCTCTCGCTCAAGGGCTACATTCGGTACCCGTTCATCTACGAGGTGGAGGCCAACTGGATCGGCTACAGCGAGGCCGCGTTCGGCATCTACGCCCTCGACCTGCGCGCAGCGGTGGGTATGGAGTTCAACGACTGGATCGGCGGACGCATCGGATACCGCTTTTTCAGGCTCGAAGGCACAATCGAGGATGTCGGCCTCGAACTCGAACTCGCCGGCTTCTACATCGAGTTCTACGCGACCTTCTGATCCAAAACGGGACACGTTCGCGTTCTACACGGTCGCCGCTGACCCCTCCATTCGCTAGCTTATTGCCACCATGCTTCGCACAGCCATTCTCGCCCTCTCCGCCATCCTGATTGCCGGTTGCGTCATGACCGCCGTCGGGGTCGGCGTCCTCGTCGATACGCAGATCAGGGACGGCATCGGCATCCAGGACTTCGCATCGCCGCTCAAGCAGACCTGGGAGACGGTGCTGCTGGTGCTCGACGAGCACGACATCGAGTACCCCAAGGACTTCAAGTTCGACTACAAGAAGGGCTCGAA
>CBDURV010000189.1:0-7393 GCA_965369495.1 uncultured bacterium | reverse complement strand
AGGTCTTCCCATCTAGTTCATCGGGTTGCGCCCATGCTCAAGCCAAGCGCTGCCGCGATATTCGTCCCGCATCGGGGCGCGCGGACTACGGTGAACCCGAACGGCCTACGAACGGCTTTGAGCTCTGGGCCTTGGGGTTCGCACTCGATCAACGTGTTCCAGAGCCCATAGCCGGTTTCCGACGAAGTGCGCCAGCGATCGGATGACCTGCCGCCGACCCGGCGTGCACGACATCGAGCGCGCTGCCTGGTCGCGACTCAAATCCCAAGGCCCAGATTCCCAGGCTAGCGGGAGGCCTCCTGCTTGACCGGCGCCTTCGCAAGCCCGGCGAGGAACTTGTTCTCGCTCATCACGCCGCCCTTTTTCCAGTAGACCGTCTTGCCGCTCGAGTCGAGGAGCACGTAGTAGGGCACGGCCAGCGTCTGGAAGCGTTCGCGTTGCAGCGTCTTGCCCTGGTAGCGCAGCTTCTTGTCGTCGTGATCGGTGTGAATCCGGATCTCGATGAACCGGCTGAATTCCTTCTGAATGCGTTCGTCGAGGAAGGTCCCGCCCTCCATGGTGCGACAGTTGATTCACTGAAAGCCGGTGAAGTGCAGGAAGACGGGAACGTCCTTCTCCTGCGCCAGCGCGATGCCCTTGTCGTAGTCCTCGTAGACGACCGCGACGAAGGTCTTGTCGTAGGCGGGCGTCCAGTTGGGCAGGAACGCCTCCAGATACTTCGCGCTGCGCGGGAACGGTTCGCCGTTCAGGCCGGTGCTGAGGAAACCCGTCACGCCGAGGAAGAAGAGGACCGCGATGGCGGTGCCCTTGCCCATCTCCCACTTGCGCTCCTTGCTGAAGAGCGCCGGCAGATCCATGAGATAGATGCCCGCAGCCAGGAAACTCAGCGCCCAGAGCCCCAGGAACAGCTCACGGTGAATCCAGCGGGTGCCGATCGCCAGGTCGACGTTGGAGAGGAACTTGAGCACCAGGCCCAACTCCACGATGCCCAGCACCACCTTCAGGTGCTTCATCCAGATTCCGCTGCGCGGCATGCTCTGCAGCGCCTTGGGCGACAGCGACAGGATCACGAAGGGAACGGCCATGGTCAGGCCGAACATGCCCATCGTCATCGTCACGCGCATCCAATCGCCGCTCGCCGCCGCGTAGACCAGCAGCGAACCGATGAACGGCGCGGTGCAGGTAAACGAGGTGATCACCAGCGTCGTGCCCATGGCGAACACACTCATGTAGCCGCCGCCGCCGCCCGCTTTCATGGCGAGGTCGTCAAACGCGCGCGGCAGGCGAATTTCGAACAGACCGATGAGGCTTAGCCCGAAAACCAGGAAAAGCGCCGCGAACAGGCCGTTGACCCATGCGTTGGTGGCGATATCGAGGATGTCCTCGCCGGAGACCGTGGTGAGCCCGACAATGGCGCCGATGCCGGCGAAAACCGCCACGATGCCGCCGCCATAGGCCAGCGCGAGTCCGACCACCTTGCCGTCTCGCGCTTCGCCCTGCTTGGTGAAAAACGAGATGGTGATGGGGATGAGCGGGTAGGTGCAGGGCATCGCGAGCGCAAGCAGGCCCGCCAGGAACGCTAGGCCGAAAAGCACCCAGATGCTTTTGCCGGCCAAGCCGTCCTCGTCCGCCGCGGCTTGGCCCGACGCCACGCCCGATTCCGGATCCTCGATGGGGGAGCCATCGCCCGCGGCCACGTCGAACGAGACGGGAACGTAGATCACCTGCGTTTCGAGGCAGGAACTCGCGTCGCACGCCTGCCAGAGCAGTCGCAAGCGCGTCTCCACCTTGCCCTCGCGGGTCGGCGTGATCGGTAGCTCGACCGTGAAGGTCCCGTGGAATTCCATGCCCGGCGGCGTGATCTGGCCGCGATCGAGCCACGCACGCTGCGCGCCGTTGGGAACCAGACCCGCCTGCATCGGAATGCCGATCGAGGCGTCCGCGCCACTGCCGTAGACGTGGTACTCCGTTCCCGTCAGCTCGAGTTCGAGGACCAGCCGGTTGCGCTTGCCCGCCTTGGCCGGCAGCGTCTTCAGGGACGCCTTCTTGAGCTTGAGCAGGCCCGGTTCATCGAATCCCGGCACGCCCATCGCACCGCCGAGCGCGGAGATCGCGTAGACATTGCCCTCGCCCGCGAGCTGGATCGCGTCGCCCGCCTCGTTCTTGCCGCTGATCTCCGCCTTGACCTTGAACGCCTCGCCGGCGGTTACGCCCATCGGGACGCGCACGGTGAAGGGGCTGCGGTAGAGCCCGGATTCCGGCTCGTCCACAGGCGGCAGGATCGCCGGTTCGAAGTTGGCGCCCGTCGTGATGAGCTTGACCTTGAGTTCGTTCGCGCGCAGGCCCGCCGCGCCGGGGTCGATCGTGACCAGCAGGTCGATCGTGGTACCGGAGCGCGGGGAGTATCCGTCGTCGGATCCGTCGGTATCCAGCGAGACGCCGGGCGCCGCAAGCAGCGGGGCAGAGCAGAGCAGCAAAAGCAGGGCGATGCGCAAGGGAGACCTCCAAGGCTCGTTCGCGAAATGGGCTGTCGTATATTACGCGTGGAACCTGAACCTTGCCTCTTCAAGCTCGCCTCCGGGAGATTCTCTCCCTTCCCACTGCGCCGTTCAGCGAAGGCGCCGTCCATGCGCGGATTCGCGCCGCCGTCGCCGCCAGCCCGCACCTGCGGGAACGCATCGACGAGCACGGCAACATCGAGGTGGTGCACGGCAACCCCAAGCTGGGGCACGGCAACCCCAAGCTGGGGCACGGAACGGGGCGACCCAAGCTGCTGTTCGCGTGCCACACCGACCACCCTGCCCTGCGCATCGATGGCCCGGGCACGGCGGTTATCGAGGGCGGCATCGTGGCCGACGCGCTCAAGGGGGCGCGCCTCGCGACCTTCGACGCCGATCCGGTTCGCCCCGTGGTCACCAAAGTGATCGAGCGGGGCGAGCGCTCCGGCGGACGCGTACGCCTCAAAGGCGCCGCGGGCCTCAAGCCGGGCACGCCGCTCGTGCTCGACCTGCCCGGCGTTTCGTTCGCCGGGGGCAAGGTGCGCGCGCGCGCCATCGACGATGGCTGTGCCGTGGCGGCGTGCCTGGCGACCGCGGACCTGCTGGCGCGCTGGAAGGGCACGGTCGGCTTCCTCTTCACCCGCGCCGAGGAAGTGGGGTTCGGGGGCGCGCTGGCGTGGACGCGGACGACGAAGTACCCCAAGTCCACGACGGTGATCAACCTGGAGATGTCCAGCGCGCGTCCGCACACGCCGCAGGGCAACGGGCCCATCTTGCGCGTGGGCGATCGCATGACCGTCTATGACGATGCGGTCTTGCTCGGGCTGGAGTCGGTGGCCGTGCGCCTGGGCAAGCGCGACAAGGATTTCCGCTACCAGCGCGCGCTCATGGATGGAGGCGCTTGCGAGGCCACCGTCTACGCGCGTGCCGGATTCCGCGCCGGCGCGCTCTGCCTGCCGCTCAAGAACTATCACAACCACGCGCCGCGCGGCGGTGTCGCGCGCGAGTACGTGGCAATGACCGACGCGGAAAATCTCGTGCGCTGGATGGTCGCCTACAGCAAGGAGTTCGGTCGCCGCGATCCGGTCGCCGCGATCAACAAGCGACTCGACAAGCTCTACCGCAAGCACGACCGGCGCCTCCGGCGAACCGCTGAAGAAGGCAAGGGTTGCTAGCGTGAGCGACACGCCCGTGTTCGTTCATACCGGCGAGAGCGTCGTGCCCGCGACCGAGGCGCGCGTGTCGGTGCTCGACCACGGCTTCCTCTTTGGCGACTCCGTCTACGACGTCATTCGCACCGCCAACCGACGCCCGTTCATGATGCAGGACCATCTCGATCGCCTGCGGCGCTCGGCGGCGATGATCTATCTCGACCTGCCGTGGAGCGATGCCGAAATCGCCGCGCGCATGGCCGCCGTGTTCGAGCGGATCGGCGATGTCGAAGCGTACTTCCGCGTCGTCGCCACGCGCGGGCCGGGGCCCATTTCGCTGCTTCCCGACGACTGCGACGCGCCGGGCCTGTATGTCATCGGCCGGGAGTTGATTCGCTACGAGGCGCGCCAGTACGAAGAGGGCTGCCGGGTGCGGGTCGTACACCGCCTGCGCAATCCCAAGGATGCGCTCGATCCGCGCGCGAAGACCGGCAACTACCTCAACAACATGCTGGGACTGATCGAGGCTCGCCGCGAAGGCGCCGAGGATGCTCTGTTCCTTAATGCCGACGGCGCGCTCACCGAGGCGACCACCGCCAACCTCTGGATCGTCGAGAAAGGTGAGATCCTCACGCCGCCCTTGGGCGCAGGCCTATTGGCCGGCATCACGCGCGACTGGGTCTTTCAGCAGAGTCCTGCCGCGCGCGAGGAGCGCATCGATCGCGCGCGCCTCAACGCCGCCGATGAGGTCTTTTTGACCGGCACGATCAAGGGGGTCATGCCGGTCAGTCACATCGATGGCGAACCCGTGGGGTACGGCCGACCCGGGCCGGTGACCCAGGCGTTGCATGACGACTACAACGCTGCATTGGCATCGAATTAGCGAAGACATGGGTCGAACTGGCTAGGCTGTTCGCATCCAGCTTTACTCTGCTACCCATGGGTCGCATCGGCGTAACGATCTCCTCCCTCGCACTTGGCTTTCTCGTCCTGCTGCCGCTGGCGAGCATGGTCGGCCAGAGCCTCGTGGTGGGGCAGGTGCGCCTCAACGACGGCAGTGTCTATCGGGGCCAGTTTCTCGGTACCGACGAGGAGTACGTGCGGATTCGGCCGCGCGACGAGGGGCGCACGCGGGAGTTCAAACACGCCGATGTCGCCTCCGCCGGCAACATCTTCGGCTTTGACAACTACGACGGCATCCTGGCCGGGCGCGTCGAGCGCACGATGCTGCTGGGAACGATCGCGCTGGCGGGCGTGGCGACGCTGATCGCGTTCCTGATCGGATTCCCGCTCGGCATTCTCTTTGGCATCTGCGATCTGCCGGGACGCCGCGTGTGGGAAATCGTCACCGCGCTTCCCATCGTGTTGCCACCGATCCTGATGGCCATCGGCTGCTATCACGACCTGGTGCATTTCAAGCCCGCCTTCCTGCGCGCGGGTTTGGTGTTCGCGCTCACGCTCTATCCGCTCGTGAGCCTCTTCACCGCACGCGCGCTGCGCGCCACCGGCGCCGAAGCGATCGACGCCGCGCGCGTTCACGCCTCGCCGCGCGACGTGTTGTTCCGCGTCGCCCTGCGACCCGCGCTGCCGGGCGCGGCGGCGGGCGCATTGCTCGTCTTCGTCTTCGTCGTTTCCGACTTCGCCGTACCCGACTTCCTCGGTGTCACGACCGCCAAGAACACCATCGTCGTCTACGCCAATGCCGTGTTCCGCGCCTGGCGCAACGACCTCGATGCGGGCCGCGCGACGGCGATGGGCATGCCGGTCACGGCGATCGCGCTGATCGGGTTCGCACTCGTGCTCGCCATCGAAAAACGGCGCGCCGCGGCGACGGTGGGCGGGGACTTCCGCATGCCGCATCCGCTGCCGCTGGGACGCATGCGTCTGCCCGCGTTGCTCTTCGTGCTGGCGGTGGTGGGCGCGGCGCTCTTCTGGCCCGCCAAGGGCCACTGGGAGACGGCGAGTGGCGATAACTTCGGCGACCCGATCGCGTTGGCCGGCGCCGCGCCGCAGTTCAAGCCGGAAGACGATCCACGCGCCAAGCCGTCGTCGCTGATGGATGGACTGCGGCGGGGCATGCGCCACTCGCGCGTGAAGGAGAGCACGCTAACGGGCCTCGGCCTGGCCGCCGCTGGTGCGCTTATCGCGGTGATCGTGGCGCTGCTCGTCACGGAGGCGGGCCGCGGACGTCGGCGCCTCGACCGGGCGCTGCTGGTGGTCAGTTTCCTGCCGGTTGCCGTGCCGCCCATGTCGCTCGCGGTCGGCTGGGTCGAGTGCTTTGGCGAGGAGTGGGCGCAGGACCGCTGGCGACCCGCGCTGCTGATGGCGGCGCGTCTGCTGCCCTTCGCCACCTTCGCCGTGCGTGGCGCGCGCGGGCGCCTCGATCCGGAACTGCTCGAGGCGGGTGCGGTGGCCGGTCTGCCCCCGCTGAAGCGCTTCGTGCGCATCACCCTTCCGCTCGTGCTGCCGGGCGCCGCGCTCGGATTCCTGCTCGCGTTCCTCTTCGGCTTGCGGGAAGTGGACGTGATGATCTTCACCCGCCTCGGCGGCGAGACACTGCCGGTGCAGCTCTACAACATGATCCACTACGGATTTGACGTGCAGGTGGCGGCCCTTGCACTGCTCTGGACCGCGGCGGTGGGCCTGTTTCTGCTGGCAATCGCGTTCACGGTCGGAGCGCGCTTTCGGCTTCTGCCGTAACCGTCTCTGTCGCGGCGTCGTTATCATGGGCGGAGAACCATGATGCCCAGAATCCCCGCAGCCCTCTTCTCGACATTGCTCTTCGCCGTCTCGTTCGCTTCCGCCGACGTCGTGCTGTTGAAAAACGGCCTCAGCGTCCATGGCAGTGCCAAGGAGGTCGATGGCAAGGTGATCGTTCGCACCCGGTCCGGCGACACCCTGCAGTTCGACCGCGAAAAGGTCCGGGAAATCACGAAGGGCGAAAGCCGGCGCGAGGAGTATGCGCGCCGCGTCGCGAAGTTGGGAACCGGCGACGCGGCAGCCTGGTACCGGTTGGCGCTCTGGGCCAGCGAAAACAAGGTGCCGCAGGCGCGGGCCGCCTACGAGCGCGTGATCGGATTCGATCCCGACCACCGCGCGGCACGGCGCGAACTCGGTTTCGAAAAGGTCGGCGGCGAGTGGGTGAGTGGCGACGACGCCAAGCGCAAGAAGGGCTTCGTGCTCTGCGCCGGCACATGGATGCTGCCGGAAGAGGCGGATCGCCTCATGCGCAAGGGGCTCATGAAGCAGCCCAAGGCGACCAACGCGCACCGACGCAGTGCCGAGGAGATCGTGAAGGTCCTGCTGGACGACGATCCGGAAATGCGCCGTGTCGCCGCCGCGCAACTGGACGAGATTCCCGATGCGGCGCTCGTGCGTCCGCTTGAAAAACTGCTCTACGCCCCCGACCCCCTCGTGCGCACGCTGGCCGTCAAGCGCCTCTCGCGCATCGGTGACCGCGTCGCGCTGCCGTGGCTCATTCGCACGAGCATGTACGACGCCGACGAGAAGGTGCGCAGCACGGCGTTCCGCTCCATCAAGAGCTTCCGCGATACCGACGTCTTCTATCCGTATGCGCGCGCGATGTACTCCAAGAGCCCGCGGGCGCGCATCATGGCCGCCAAGGCGTTGGCGAGCCTGGGCGACCTACGCGGCGTCAATGTGATCTTGCGCCGAATTTCGTGGGGGCTTGGGGCGTCACCGCGCGTCAACCTGAGCATCGGCACGCAGCAGTCCTACATCCGC
>CBDURV010000188.1:0-7399 GCA_965369495.1 uncultured bacterium | reverse complement strand
GGATCAAGTCGGGCCTTCAGCTTTCCCACGACATTGGTGATGGGGAGTACCGCGGCCAGGACCATCCGATTGACCCGGCGGTCATTGCCGTCGCCGGCGCCGACGTCTACGGCAGCGTGCGCTACTACGATCCGGATGGCAACTCGTTCCGCATCTACATCGGCGGGTCGATCGGTAACCAAGAGAACTTCCACGCGCCCAGCTACTGCCTACCCGCGTCGGGCTGGGAGGTCTTGGAGGAGGGCGTGGTTCCGATCGTGGGAGCCCGGGCTGCCGCTTCCGGCGCCACGATGCGCCGGCTCTCGTTGCAGAAGGGCCGCCAGAGAAAACTCGTCTACTACTGGTTCCAAGCGGGCGATCGAGTCGCCAACCACGAGTGGGCCATCCGTTGGTACCGATTCCTCGACCTGCTGGTCGATAAGCCCTTCCGCCCGACCATGATTGTCACGCTCTACGTGGATGTCCGCGACACCGCCGACGCCGCGGAGGCGCGGGCCATGCAATTTCTGCGGACCATGGGGCCGCACATCGATCGGGCGCTCGCGCCCGGGGAGCCTTCCGAATGAGTCGCACGACCCGTAACTTCCTGCTGCTGGCCGTTCTGCTGTTTATCGTCGTCGGCGGCGCAGGCGGCGCCTACTACGTGCTCAAGCGCGGTAGCCAACGTCAGGATCTATACGCGCAGGCGTATCATTTCGCCCAAACCGATCGGCTCGAGAAAGCCGAGGTGAATCTGCGCACGATTCTCAAGGCGGATCCGGTGGATGCGCGAGCGTTCACCCTTCTGGCGCGCATACTCGGCGCGCAGAACCGCATGGACGAGCTCAGGGAGTTGTGCGATGCGTGGGTCGAGCAGGGAGTCAAGCCGCAACTCGGGTGGCGCTCGTATGTACACGCGCTCCAGCAGAGGGGACGTTTCGAGGAGGCGGAGCGCGAAGCGTTGCGCCGCGCGCCCATGGACCCCGTACTCGTCCACTCCGTCCGGCTGCGCGCACTCGAGGTTTCCGCCGATCCGCGTCGTCGCATGGCCGCCATCGACGCCGCGCGCCGCATCGCGGATCTGACGGACAGCAAGCTTCAGCGCGCGTCGTCGCTTGTGCGCGCGGCCGAATTGCTACACGAGCTCCGCTCACACGTTGCAGCGGAAATGCAGGAGCAGCTCGCCAAGGAAGTCAAATCGACTTTCGGTGAAGCGCTTGCGGCGGTGACCTCCGCAGACAGCGAGAACAAGCTCAACGAGTCGGAAACGCAGCTGCTCGTCGCGCGCATCTGGATGAGCGTGGGTGACGAAAAACAGAAGGAAAACGGTGCGGCGCTGATTCATCGCCGCATGATCTCCTATCCCAAGCGGTACTCCCTCCGCACGGTGCTCATTCGGTACGCGCTGGCGGCGACCGCCGCGGATGGGGAACTCGTGCTCAAGCGCAACGCGGATACCGGCGAACCCGAGCATGTCGTCACGGCGCTCGAACTTGCGCGAGGTCTCCTACCGGAGGTGGAGCAGTCGAACTCGAAGTCGAGCGGGAGCGACGACCCCGAGAAACAAGCCCTGCGCGGCGCGTCTCTCGCGCAGCGCCTCCAGGTGCTGGGATGGTTCGGGGAGGCCGGCCGCCGCGAAGAGGCACGCGCCCTGCTCGACTTGTACTTCGGCGAGATCCAGGATGACTGGCACGTCGAGCAACTCAGCATCGGGATTCTCCTGGAAGGCAGCGACGAGGACCGCGTGCAGGCGCTCGAACGCGCCATTGCGATCGTGCAGCGCGAGAAGGCGGATCAGGCTGTCGTCCGCGCGCTCGTCGGCCGGTTCATGCGGGCGCAACGCACCAAGGACGTCATCGCACTCATCGAAGCGGCCCGTGCCATCAAGGATGACCGGACGCTCGATGTCTGGCTCGCTGCACTGCTGGCCCGCAGCGGCGACGAGAGCGACGGTGCGCGCGCGCAGTCGATCGCGGACGAGCTCGGGCGCGGCAACCTGGCGTTGGGGGCAAGCGCCGCGACGCTATCCGTGCTCGGATCGTCCAGCCCGGAGGTCGTGCGAGAGTACCTCGACGCGCGCATCGAAGCGTCCGAGGACGCGCGGTCGGAGCACCGGTTCCAGCGTGCGCGCCTTAACTTGGCGCAGGCGGCGGGGGCCGTGCGGGACAAAAAGAAGGACGAGGCTGCGGCCTTGCGCACGCAGGCGATCGAGGACCTGCGCGCGATCGTCGCGGATCCGACCTCCTCGTTACGCGTACTGGAGCAGGTCGGCGAGGCCGCTTTTCAGCTCGGCGAACCCGAGCTCCTAGGAGCATGCGTCGCCGCTGCGGCGGGGCGCGAAGAGGTACTTACGCTTCTTCCGGAAAAGCTCCTCGCATCGATTGACAAGGGGGTCTTCGACAGCAAGAGGCGCGGCGAGATTGCCAAGGGCATGCGCGCACGCGCGCAAGGCCAACCGGCGCGCGCCTTCTGTGACGCGCTCGCCGACGTGCTCGATACCCCGGCGATGCGTGCCAAGCTGCCGGAGACGCTGGCGACGATCCTCGCCGCCACGGAGTGCGAGGTGCCGGCGCGCCTGATGCTGATGGCGCTCGCCTCGCAGGAGAGCGACCTCGAAGGGGTAGAGGAGCAGTGGCGCGCGCTTCTGCTACGGATGCCGGACTCCAAGGAGTTGCGGAGCGGGCTCGGATCCTCGCTGCTTCGCCAGGAAAAATTCGACGATGTCGTCGCGCTCTATGCGGACGAGGTGGAGTTCGCGCCGGGTGAGTACGCGTTGGTCGCCACGGCGCACGCGCGTACGAAGGAAATCGAGAAGGCGCGGGCAGTGTGCCGCGCGGCCATCGATAAGTACCCTTCGCACCCGCGCGCGTTCCTGATCCTGGCGGAGTTGATCGGCGCAGCTGACCCGAAGGAGGGCGAGACGGAGGAGGAAGAAGGCGCACGCGAATCGAAGGAGGCGCTGAGCCTGCTGAGCGCCGCGCCGAGAACCCGTCGGGTGGAGCTGGCCCGCGCGTTCCTGTACTCATCTCCCGGCATCGACCAGCCCAAGCGGGCGGCGCGCATCTATGCGGCGCTGCTTCGCAAGTCCGTTTTTGACATGGCGGCACAGCGAGGCTACAGCCAACTCCTGGTCAGCAGCGGCCGCCTGACCGACTTGATTGGCTTCGCGGATCTCATGCTCAAGCCGGCTGCGGAGCGGATCGAGTCACTCAAGGATCGACTCGACGGGTTCCGGTTGGCTCCCGCGCAGGCCGCGCAGCTCCTAGCCCTCGAGGAGAACGACCCCTACGGGATCGCGCGCACCTTCTGGCGTGCCACGCGAGCCAGCGCGCTCGAGCGGGGGGGCCGTGCCCGTGAGGCACTGGACGGATATCGTTTTGTCAACGACCCGAAACACTCGGGTGGGACCTTCATGACGCTCAACAACGGCGCTTGGATCCTCGCTGAGTTCGCGCGCGTACGGATCGAGAACGGCGGAGAGGCCGCGGAGCAACTCGCGACCGCCAAGGACTGGGTGGAGCGGGCGCTGCAGGCCAAGGTGGATGTCCCGAACATCTACGATACGGCCGCCCACATCTACGCCCTGAGGGAGGAGTTCGACAACGCCATGTTCGCAATCAACCGCGCGGTCGAACTTGCGGTCGAACAGGAAGATGAGGATCCCTCCAAGTATCGATTCCACCGAGCGCGCATCCACGAGGCCGCGGGCGATCGCGCGGCGGCACTCAAGGAACTCGACGAGGTGATCGATACCTATCAGGGCGCGCCGGTCGAGCGAAAGGCGCGCATCTACCGCGACAAGCTAACGGCGTCCGGCCCCAAGTGAGCCGAGCGACCGCGATCGAGGGAGCCCCGCGCCATGAAAGTCTGTTCAATGCGATCCCGCGTGACGCCGCCACGCGCATGGACGGTGTAGTTCCGTCATGAGTTACGGCGACATCCTGCTTGCAGTTGCGGCCTTGCTGGCCGGTCTGGTGCTGCTCGCCTTCCCGCTCTACCCGTGGTTGTTGCGCGCCCTGGTGGCGTTGCGCGGCGTGCGAAAGCGCAGCGAGGGCGATGAAACTCCCGCGATCACGCTCATCGTCAGTGCCTTCGATGAGGAGGACGTGATTGCCGAGAAGCTCGCCAACGCGCGGGCGCTCGACTATCCGGAGCTTTCCATTCTCGTCGTGTCCGACGCGAGCGGCGACCGAACCGACGAAATCGTGGCCGAGAACGCGCGCGAGGACGCACGCGTACGCCTGCTGCGGATGGAGAAGCGTGGCGGCAAGACGCTGGGGCTCAACCGCGCCATGGAGGAGGTGACGACGCCGCTGGTCGTGTTCACCGACGCCAACGCCATGTTCGATCCCGACGCGTTGCGCTGGCTCGTGCGGTCCTTCGCGGACGAACGCGTGGGTTACGTCGTGGGCGCGGCGCTCTATTCCGACGATCCCGGGACGACCGGCGCGCGCACCGAGGGCCGATATTGGAACAACGAGCTGCGCATCAAGCAGCTCGAGTCGCAGCTCTCGTCGGTCGTGGGAGCCGACGGTGCAATCTACGCCATTCGGCGCGAACTGTTCGAGCCCTTCGACGCGCGCGACATCAACGACTTCGTCAATCCGATGCAGATCATTGTGGCGGGGCACGAAGGTGTATTCGAGCCGCGCGCGCGCTGCGTCGAGGAGACGACCGGCTCGGTGCAGCGGGAGATCCAACGCAAGCGGCGCATTGTCAACCGCTCGCTTGCCGGCCTGATCCGCGTGCGCCCGGTGCTCAACCCGTTTCGCTTCGGGATCTTCTCGATCCAGGTCTGGCTGCACAAGGTGCTGCGCTGGTTCGGGCCGCTGATGGCGCTGGTAGTCCTGATGCTCACCGCGACCGCGGCCATCGAAAAAGAGTGGCTGCGGCTTCCGGTTATGGGTGTTGCCGCCATTTGTGCGCTGCTGCTGCTTCTGCTCCGGATGGGGATTACCGGCCGTCGCGCGCCGATTCTCATGGAGGGCATCTACGCGATGGGTGTGAGCATCGCCACGTTCCAGGCGATTCTCGACGTGATACGTGGCCGCGTGGAGGTCACCTGGCAGACGCGCGGGCCTCCGGACAGCGGAGCACGGCCGCGCGCCGCCACTCTGAGTTCGCTCGCGGCCTTCGTCACGCCCGGCATGCTCGTCGTCGTCGCCGCCGTGGCCGGACCGGGATGGATCTCGGTTGTTTGCCTCCTGCTCGCCATATTCGGCGCAGTCGGTCACTCCTTCGTCTATGCGCTCATGTTGCGGTTCTGCTGCGGGGGCGCCCGCGCGTCGGAAGCGAGGGCCGATGAATCGAGTTCCCTGCCCGACGTCACGTTACTGATTTCCGCGCACAACGAAGAGAAGGTGCTCGCCGCGAAGTTGGACAATGCGCTTGCTACTCGTTACCCCGGCGCGCTCCAGATCGTCGTCGCGTCGGACGGCAGCAGCGATCGAACCAACGAGATCGCGGAGAGCTATCGCGAGCGCGGCGTAAGCATCTACTACAACAATCCGCGCACCGGGAAGGCGGGCATGCTGAAACGTGCCTGCGCCGAGATCGAGACCGACCTCGTCGTGCTGAGCGACGCCAACGCGATGTACCAACCCGACGCGGTGGCACATCTTGTGAGGCATTTCTCCGATCCGAGAATCGGGGCGGTGACCGGCAACGTTCAGCTGGTCGATCCGGGGGTCGAAGGGCCCGACGAGGATGTCTGGATGAGCCGTATCGAGAAGACTCTCATGACGCTCGAGTCCGCCACCGGTAGCTGCGCGGGCATCGATGGCGCCATGGTCGCCGTACGTCGTGAACTCGTGCCTTCCTACGAGGATGGCACGATCCTCGACGACTTCGTGCTCGCCATGCATGTAGCGAACAGCGGGCACCGGGTCATCTATGACGATCTTGCGCGCGGTCGCGAATGGTCCGTCGAGACGCTTCGCAGCGAATACGAGCGCCGTGCCCGGATCATGGCGGGCGTCGTGCAGCTCTACATGCGCGGATTCGGTCTCCCGAAAGCTGGTGCGGGCGTCCTGGGCCGGTTCCTGGGCCACAAGGTCTGGCGCTGGTGCGCGCCGTGGTACGCCATCGCCTCGGCACTGATCCTGGTGGTGCTGCTCGGGTGGCCGGGCGCGACCGTGCTTCTGGCAGCGCTCGGTGCGGGCGTCGTGGTCGGTTTGACGGTGCTGTTCGGGTGGGATGTCGCCAAGCGCAAGGTCGGATATCTGATCGTCTATCAGGCAGCTGCCGTGGGCGGACTTTCGCGCGCGCTACTCGGCCGGCAAAGCGGCCTCTGGAAGCGCACGGCGCGCTGATGTGCGGAATCGCCGGATTCCTCGCCCTCGACGGAGGCGCGGTCGACGAGTCGGAGTTGCGCCCGATGCTGGACGCGATCCGCCACCGTGGCCCCGACGACTCCGGTATCCACGTCGATGGGCCGCTCGCGTTCGGCATGCGGCGGCTGTCGGTCATCGACCTGCACACCGGGCACCAGCCGATCGTGGATCCCGAGTCGGGCCATGTCATCACCTACAACGGTGAGACGTACAACTACCGCGTCCTGCGCGACGAGTTGCAGGGCCGCGGGCACAAATTCGCGACGCAGACCGATACCGAAGTGGTGCTGCACCACTTCGTCGAACACGACCGGGCCGGCCTTCCCGCGCTCAACGGCATGTACGCCTTCGCGATCTGGTGCCCCAAGCGCCGGCGCCTCGTGCTTGCGCGCGACCCGGTCGGCATCAAGCCGCTCTTCTGGTGGAGGGGGAGCTGGCAGGGACGCGAATGGCTGGTGTGGGCCTCGGAGATGCGCGCGCTGATGCGTCATCCCGCCGTGCCGCGGGAGATCTCTCCGGCGGGCATCAGCGAGTTCCTGCGCTTCGGCTACACCTTCGCGCCGACCACGGTCATGCGCGACATCCGCAAGCTCGAACCGGGCGGCATGCTCGAGATCGAGGACGGGCGGGTTAGCGAAGAGCGCTTTGTCGCGCCGCCCATGGAACAGGATGCGGGCGCCCTTTTCACGACGCGTGAGGAGTCTGCTGCGCAGGTGCTGGCCGCCCTCGAGGAGTCGGTTCGCGACCAGATGGTGGCGGACGTCCCCGTGGGCGCGTTCCTATCGGGCGGCGTCGATTCGAGCGGGCTCGTCGCGCTCATGAAGCGTGTCGCATCCGGCAAGGTCGCGACGTTTTCCATCGGGCTCGGCGAGGAGGACCGCTTCCACGACGAGGCTGCCTATGCGGCGCAATTCGCGGCGCGACACGGCACGGAGCACCACGAACTCCGTGTGCAGCCCGACCTGCTTGCACAACTGCCGCGGCTCATGGGACATCTCGACGAACCGCTCGCGGATTCGTCGATATTCGTCTCCTTCCTGATCAGCGAGATGGCGGAGCACACGAAGAACCTGCGAAAGGACCCACGG
>CBDURV010000187.1:0-7462 GCA_965369495.1 uncultured bacterium | reverse complement strand
CGCCGAAGAAGCGGGCGACGCGTTGCGAGGCGTCATCGACGTTGATCAACGCGCGTAGTTCGGGATCCTGCGTCGCCACGCCGGCGGGGCACTTGTTGGTGTTGCAGATACGCGCGCCGATGCAGCCGACCGCCTGAATGGCCGCATTGGAGAGCGCGATACCGTCCGCGCCCATCGCCATCGCCTTGATGTAGTCGCCGGGCACGCGCAGGCCGCCGGTGATGATCAACGTGACGCCGTTGGCGCCGCGCCGGTCGAGGTGGTGGCGCGCGCGTGCCAGGGCGGGGATCGTCGGCACCGAAATGTTGTCACGGAAGATGAGCGGCGCGGCCCCCGTGCCCCCTCCTCTTCCGTCCAGGATGATGTAGTCGGCAGAGCCCGCAAGCGCGAAGTCGATCGTGCGCTCGAGGCGGTTGGCGGAGATCTTGTAGCCGATGGGAATGCCGCCGGTGAGTTCGCGCACGCGATCCGCGAAGCGGCGGAAGTCGTCGGGCGTTGACATGTCGGTGAAGGCGGGCGGAGACTCCGACGGCGTGCCCGGCTTGAGTCCGCGCACCTCGGCAATCTTGCCCACGACCTTGTCGCCCGGGAGGTGCCCGCCGGTGCCCGTCTTGGCGCCTTGGCCGCACTTGAAGTGGAACGCCTGGACCTTGGAGAGCAGCTCCTCCCGGTAGCCGATCTTGCCCGACGCCAGTTCGTAGAAGTAGCGCCGGTTGGCTTGTTGCTCCTCGGGAAGCATGCCGCCCTCGCCGGAGCAGATGCCAGTGCCCGCCATCTCCGCGCCGAGCGAGAGGGCGACCTTGACCTCTTCCGAAAGCGCGCCGAAGCTCATGTCCGACACGAAGAGCGGGATGTCGAGTTGCAGGGGCTTTTTCGCGTTGGGGCCGATGACGAGTTCGGTTCCGACCGCGACGTGTTCCTGCAACGGCGCCGGGTCGAGTTGCGCGGCCATGATCTGGATGTCCTCCCACACGGGAAGTTCGGTGCGCGGTACGCCCATCGCGCCGACGGGGCCTTCGGGGCCGAGGTTCTTGAGTCCGTTGCGCGCGAGTTCGTGGATGAATGCGACGTGCGGTTCCGCAGGGCTCGCGGGCGGCGCGGCGTCCGGCTTGTCATTCGTCCCGGCGTCTTCGCCGTCGGCCCAGACCTTCGAGTGCGCGCCGTCGCAGAACGGCTTGTTCTTCGAACCGCCGCAGCGACACAGCGCGTAGTGCTCCTGCGAAGCGCCGTCTCCCCACTCGGTGTTCGCGAGCGCGACGCCGCCTTCGATCTCGTAGGGCCCCGCCTGCTTGAAGCGAACGAGCGGCGCGCGCTCCTGGTCGCGGTGTTCGACGCCATCGATGGAGTAGCTCAAGGCACCCGAAGGGCACTTCTTGATCATCGCGATCAGTTCGTCGTCGGAGTAGCCGCCGTCGGCTGCCTTGGGGCGCCAGGTGTCGGGGGTGCCGGAGGGGCAGTAGCCGGCTTCGGAGCAGATCCCCGCATTCTCGAAGATCGTGACCTTCTCGCCTTCGTACGTGTCCCTCCGGTCCGGGACGCGGTCCGCCTGTTGCTTGTCGCTGAAACCGCCGGCCGCGTGCGCGCCATCGCAGTACGGCTTGTTCTTCGACAGGCCGCAGCGGCAAAGCGCCATCTCCGTTTGCCCGTCGATCGGGCCGTCAGGTCCCTCGAAGCTCTGCAGCCCCTGGACGCGTAGCGGTCCGTCCTTGATGGGCGTGATGGTGGGGCGGGTGTCAGCCATCGCATCATCCTACGGTTTTTCGTAGAGCGATCGGCCCCCCCGAGAATCACTAGCCGGCTACGGAAACTTGAGTTGGAAGGTGTCGGCCAGTTCGGCCATGCGGGTCTCGGCCTTGCGCAGGAGTTTCTCCTCCGCGCGCAGGATGGCCGCAATCACGGCGCCCTTTTCGACCGCTGCCCGGTTGGCGTCGAACGCCTCGCGTGCGTCTCCCGTGACCCCATTGGCGATCGCGTCGCAGGCGTCCTTGTAGATCTTGGCCGCCGCCTTCGCGCCCTGCGGGTGCGCGTCGACCGCCTTGGCGCGCGACTCGAACGTCCCCGCGACCTCGGAGAGCGCCGGCAGGTGCGCGGGCAAATCCTTCAACTTCTTGGTGATGCTGTTGCCGGGCATGTCCCGGTTCCAGGTGATGCGCTTCGAGTTGGCCCTGCCGCCCGGGTTCTTCGAATTGAGCGCGGCGACCATTAGATCGGGATTGAGTGCGAACACGGCGAACAGCCTTGCGTCCGAGTCGAGCAGCGGGTTGGAGTCCATTCCCGGCAACGCCAGGTCCGCCGAGTCCGGTACCGGAAGCGGAATCGGTTGCCCGGATCCGATGCGCGCATGTTCCACCGCCGCTTGCATTTCGGCAGCGAGGGAGCGTGCGCGACGCAGCGTGCTGAATTCGGAGTCGACCACTTTCTGGAGGTCGCGCAGATTGCGTACCAGGGTGGCCGGATACATCTGGCCGTCAAAACGGAAGAGCCCCTCGGCGTTCTTTTCGAATTCCCTGTCCCGGAGCATCTTCTGCAGCCGCATGGTCTTGCGGTTGCCATCGGCGGCGAGCGCCTCCAGGTTGGTTTCGATCGTGCGGCGACCGGCATCGTCGAGCAGGACGAGAATCTCCTCCGCCTTGGTCTGCATGGCGGAGTAGTTCCCTCTCTCTTCCGCGGACTGATACTCCCCGAAAAGCCCCTGAAGCTCATCGAGGGCGTCGTTCGGGCTAGGGCCGCTGAAGAGGGCCAAGAGGATTCCCAGAATGACGAGGGCGGCTACGGCGAAGCCAATCGTGATTACGCGCTGTTCGGCGGGCATAGCGGTACTCTAGGAAACTTCCGCCCCGGGAAACAGGGGACCGCGCAAGGGAAAGTGAGCAGGCCCGAAGTCTTGCCAACTCCCGGACCGCCACTATGCTATTCCCTTTCCCCCTTAGAGGGCGGATTACAGAGACCGGATATGCCCAAGCAGAAGACAAATCGTTCCGCGCGTAAGCGCTTCAAAGTGACCAAAAGCGGCAAGGTTCGCCGGAACAAGGCGTATCGTCGCCACCTGCTTTCGGGCCGGTCCACCAAGACCAAGAGGAACCTGCGCCGCCACGCGCTGGTCTGCGCGGCCGAGCGCCGCACCTACCTGCGCCTGCTGGGCGTCGGTTAGCGCGGAAGCGAGCAGGGAACAAGAACCATGCGTATTAAGCCTGGAGTCGCCAAACACCGCCGTTTGAAGCGGATCATGAAAGAGGTCAAGGGGTACCGAGGTGCCCGTGGCCGCCGTATCAAGCTCGCCAAAGAGGCGATCCTTCGCGCCGGCGCCAACGCCTACCGCGACCGCCGCCTCAAGAAGCGCGAGTATCGTGCGCTTTGGATCACCCGCCTCAACGCGGCCGCCCGCCAGCGGGGCATGAGCTACAGCGTGTTCATCCGCGGCCTCAAGGACGCGGGCATCGAGGTCAACCGCAAGGAATTGGCCCGGGTCGCCTACGAGGACGCCGCCGGTTTCGACCGATTCGTGGAGCTTGCGAAGCAGGCCAAGTAGGCGCGCTCAATCCCATTGTTATGCGGGGAGTCGCCGAAGGGCGGCTCCCTTTTTTTATTCTCTCGGAACCAGACCATGATCGATCTCGACCGGTTGCAGCAAGAAGCGCTCGCCCAGATCGAGGCGGCCGCCGATGAAGAGGCGCTCGCGCAGTTGCGCGTGAAGCTGTTGGGACGCAAAAGTGACCTGATTGCGGCGTTGCGCGGACTCGGTGCGCTTCCCAGCGAGGAGCGCGGGCCGCGCGGCCAGGCGACCAACGCCGCCAAGAAGGCGGTTGAGTCGGCGCTGGAGCGACGGGCGGCGCAACTCGCGGCCGCGGCCGAGACGGGCCTCGCCGATCGCGAGTGGCTCGATCTCTCGCTCCCCGCACCCCTCCAAAAACGCGGCCACGTCCACCCCATCACGCAGATCGAAGACGACCTCGACGATCTCTTCCGCAGCATGGGCTTTCGCGTGGTGGAGGGGCCGTGGATCGAGGACGAGTTCCACAACTTCGACGCGCTGAACATTCCGAGTTGGCACCCCACGCGCGACTCGTGGGACACCTTCTGGCTGAGCGACGGGAATCTGCTTCGCACCCACACCTCGCCGTCGCAGATTCGCGCCATGCGCCGCTTCGGTGCGCCGTTGCGCGCGGTCCTGCCCGGCCGCTGCTTCCGCAACGAGGCGGTCGATGCGACGCACGAGGCGGTCTTCAACCAGATTGAGGGGCTCGTCATCGACCGGGACATTCGGCCGGGGCATCTCTTCCATTCGATCAACGCGATCTTGTCGGTGATTGTCGGTCCCGACGTGGAGACGCGTTTTCGGCCCGGCTACTTCCCTTTCACGGAGCCCAGCTTCGAGTGCGACGTCAAGCGCCCCGACGGCTCGTGGATGGAACTGTGCGGCATGGGGATGGTGCATCCGCACGTGTTGCGCGCGGGTGGCCTCGACCCCGACGAGTGGACCGGTTTCGCGTTCGGCCTCGGTATCGACCGGTTGGCCATGACCCGTTTCGGAATCGAGGACATCCGCTGGATGAACAGCGGCGACCTCCGTTTCCTGGAGCAGTTCTGATGCAGTGGAGTGTCGATTGGCTTGCCGACTTCGTGGATCTCGACGGACTCGATCCGTGCGACATCGGCGAACGCATCACGTTGCACACCGCCGAGGTCGATGATGTGCTCGAGCCGGGCGGCGGTTGGCCCGGCGTCGTGGTCGGTCGTGTCGTGGGCGTGCGCGCGCACCCCGATGCGGACAAGCTGCGCCTCGTGACGGTTGACCCCGGCGGCGCCGAAATGGAAGTCGTCTGCGGCGCCCCCAACGTCGCCGAGGGGCAAAAGATCGCCTACGCGCCCGAGGGCACCGTGTTGCCGGGCGGGCTCAAGCTGGAAAAGCGCAAGATTCGCGGCGTCGAGAGCTCCGGCATGGTGCTCTCCGAGCGCGAGTTGGGCATTTCCGAAGAGCACGAGGGCATCCTGGTGCTCGACGCGACGCTGCCGGTCGGCACGCCGATCCGGGATGTGCTCGGCGGCAGCGCCGTGATCGACGTGGACAACACCGCGATCACGACGCGTCCCGATCTGTGGGGTCACTACGGCGCCGCGCGCGAACTGGGTGCCGTGCTGGATCGCGCCGTGCAGCCGCTGCCGCTCGGTGCGGAGTTCCCCGCGAGTGCCGCTGCGGTGCAGGTCACCGTCGAGGTGCCGGAGCTCTGTCCGCGCTACCTCGGCTGGGTCATCGATGGCATCGAGATCGCGCCGTCGCCAGATTGGCTGGTGCGGCGGCTCGAGTCGGTGGGGCAGCGTCCCATCAACAACGTCGTCGATCTGACCAACTACATTCAGCTCGAGTGCGGCCAGCCGCTGCACGCCTTCGACCTGCGGCAGATCGCCGATCAGCAGATCGTCGTACGGCCGGCGACCGCCGGCGAAAAAGTAACGACGCTGGATGGCGTCAAGCGCGAGTTGCCCGAGGGGGCGTGCGTGATTGCCGACCCGACGCGGGCCGTCGCGATCGCCGGCATCATGGGCCTCGAAAACTCGGAGGTGGTCGCGGACACGACCGCGATCGTGCTCGAGGTGGCCAATTTCGAAATGACCTCGATCCGCAAGACGGTCCAGGCGCTCGGTTTGCGCTCGGATTCATCGACGCGCTTCGAGAAGGGGCTCGACATCGAGGGCGTGACTGCGGCGGCGCGGCGCTTCTTCGAACTGCTCCAGCGCGTCTGCCCCAAGGCCAAGCCGCGTGGCGGCGCGTGCGACATTCGCGTTCCCGCCGCCCCGGCGCCGGTGGTGGACGTGGCCGAAGGCTGGATCGAAAACCGGCTCGGCGTGGTGATCGGCGCTGACGGCGTGGACGACATTCTGCATCGGCTCGGGTTCGGCGCGCAGCGCTCCAACGGGCGCCTGCAGGTCAGCGTGCCGTCATGGCGCACGCGCGATATCTCCATCGCGGAGGACCTCGTCGAGGAGGTGGGGCGCATCCACGGATACGACCAGATCCAGCCGGAGCCGTTGGTGGGCCCGCTCGATCCCGTACCCGTCGAGCCTGTTCGCGCGGCCAAGAGCCGTCTGCGCAACGTGCTGAGTGCGGGTGCCGGCCTGACAGAGTTCTATGCCTATCCCGTCTACTCCAAGGCGGAGGCCGAGAACACCCGTATCGAGGCGGGCGAACTGGTGGTTGCCAATTGGGAAGACCGCGTCACGCCGCACCTGACCGAGAGCCTACTGCCGCTGATCGTCAAGGCGACCGCCGAAAACCTGCGCTATCGATCGGACTTCGGCATGTATCTGGTGCAGCCGACCTGGAACGCCGCAAAGCGGGTGGACGGTCTCCCGAAGGAGACGACGCACGCGGCCATCGCGATGGTGCACCATCGCGGCGAGTCGGCGGTGCTTGCGCTCAAGGGCGTGCTGGAGCGTGTGCTCGCGGCATTCGGCGCGCGTGGCGTGCGGATGCGTCAGCAGGTCAAACCGCCCGCTTGGCTACACGAGGGGCGCGCGGGCGACATCGGCCGCGGCAAGCAGCGCTTCGGTTGGTTCGGCGAACTGCATCCCGCCGTCAAGCGCGCATGGGATATCGATGCCACGGTCGCCGTGGCGGAATTCGACCTCGAGGCGATCGCGTCGGTGGGGGGCAAGGCGCACCGCATGGACGCCATTAGCCGCTTTCCGGTCGTTCCCTATGACGTCGCGATTGTCGCGGATGCGCGCACGCCCGCCGAGGAGGTCGAACGCGCCTTGCGCGGCGTGGACAAGAACCTCGTGTGCGACGTGCGGCTTTTCGACGTGTACGAGGGCTCGAATCTGCCCGAGGGCAAACGTAGCCTCGCGTATCACATGGTCTTCGGAGCGATGGACCGCACGCTGGGAACGGACGAAATCGACCGCCTGCGCGCCGGCGTCGAGAAAATCGTCGCGAAAAATGGCTGGGAATTGCGCCGGTAGCCGTGGTTTCGGTCGCGTCCAGCGGGCACCTGTTTTGCATGGCGCTCATACTCCGACGCGCGTGGTCCGAAAAGTTAGGATGACGCGGTCGCGGTGATCGACCGTCCGACAGATTGAAAATTCATCCTCTGCCATGTTCGAGACCGGGCACCGAAGTGTGTTGATCCGATGACCATCGAACCGGGAGCCATTCGCTAGGTGCGAAGAAGTCATGCCCTGTTGAGGCGGGGACGACCGACGCGTGCCGCGGGGCCCCCACTTGATCCTTTTTAGGGATCACCCTCTCAGCCCGCTCACGGCATTGCGGTGGAGGATTCCACAGTGGCGCGCGAGTGAAAACTCGCGCGCCTTTTTTCGTGCCGTCGCGCAAAGCGCGACGACACGAACCCGCCAAAGCGCGCAGCGCGGCGGCGGGTCGCGGCTCCCGATCCCCAAGAGCCCAAACAACGCGCAAAGCGCGACGACACGAACCCGCCAAAGCGCGCAGCGCGGCGGCGGGTCG